>DATABK010000430.1:0-2576 GCA_036259695.1 Actinomycetes bacterium
CAGAAGCTGCCCGTCCACATCCGCCCCGACCAGGTTCCGGCGGTCCAGGCGCTGCCGGACCACCGGCGTCCGGTCCAGGAGCCGCTGGACCAGCGCCGCCCCGACCACACCTGGCCGTTCCAGGCGCCACCGGAGAACGCCGCCCCCGACCAGGTCCCGCCGGTCCAGGTGGCCCCGGTCCAGGCGCTGGCCGACCAGCGGCGGCCGTCCCAGGCGGCGCCGAAGGCGTCCTGCTCGCCGTAGAGGACGGCCCCGGCCTGGTCCTGCTGGTGGATGCTGCCCCGGCTGGCCTCCAGCGACCCGGTGCCGGTGGCGAAGGGGAACGGCTGGGCGGCCGCGGACACCGAGGGGGTGGCGCGGTCGCGGACGAACTTGAGGTCCAGCATCCCCTTGCCCTGGGCGACCGCGTCGGCCCTCCACAGCCTCTGAGCGCCGTTGGTGAGCAGCTTTTTGACCTGGTTGGGGGTGATGGTGGGGCGCTGCTGGAGGACCAGGGCGGCCGCCCCCGACACCACGGCCGCCGCCTGGCTGGTGCCGGTGCCCTTGAAGAAGCGGGTGGCCACCCGGGCCGTTGGGTAGTCGGTGTCGATGGTCGAGCCGGGGTCGCGCAGGCTGACAATCGAGGCCCCGGGGGCGACCAGGTCGGGGTTGCGGGTGCCGTCGCCACGGCTGGACCAGCTCTGGATGGTGTCATCGGCGTAGTCGTAGGTGCCGGCCCCGTCCGCGCCGCCCACGGCCAGGATGTGCGGGTCATACGCCGGGTTGTTGAGCTTGGTCGAGCCGAAGCCCTCGTTGCCGGCCGAGACCACGACCACGATGCCCTTGCGCCAGGCGACCTCGACGGCGTAGGTGAGCGGGTCGAGCTGGTAGCTCTGGACCCCGTCGGTGCCAAAGGACAGGTTGAGCACCCGGATGTTGAGGCCGTTGCGGTTCTTGTTCTGGACGACCCAGTCGATCCCGGCGATCACCTGGGAGACGTCGGTGGCGCCGGTGTGGTCGGCCAGCTTGACGCTGACCACCCGGGCCCCGGGGGCCATGCCCAGGAAGCCGTTCTCGTTGCCCTTGTAGATCGGGGTGTTGTCGTCGCGGCCGGCGATGATCCCGGCCATGTGGGTGCCGTGCCCGTAGGTGTCCTTGTGCCGCAGGTCGGGGTTGTCGGCCTCATAGGACAGGTCGGGGCCGTACACCACCTTGCCGTTGCGCAGGCCGTTGGCCTCGACCACCCCGGTGTCGAGCAGGGCCACGTCCACACCCCGGCCGGTGACGCCGTTGTTCCAGTACTCGCCGGCCCCGGTGACCTCCTGGGCCACCCAGTACATGGTCGAGGACGAGTAGCGCTTGGAGTCGAACCCGCCGATGGTGTTGAGCTGGACGGCCTGGTTGGCGGTGACCGAGCGGACCAGCCGGCTGGCCCGCAGGCGCGGCAGGGCCGGGGCGGGCACGGCGGCCGCGAACCCGCCGATGATCCCCAGCTGCCGCCCGACCGTCCCGCCCAGGCGCTCCACCAGCGCCTCGGGGGCGCTGCCGGCCCCGGCCACCTCCCGCACCACCACTCGGGCCTGGCCGGCGCCGGCGGCGGTGGCCGGGGCGGAGGGGAGGCCCACCAGCAGCATGGCGAACAACGTCACGACAGCCGCCACCTGCCAGCTGACCCCCTGTCGGTCCTGTCCCACTCGCGTCCCCCTGTCCCTGGCGGCGGCCTCTATTGCCTTTCCTGGTTCTTGGATCGTCGCGAGTGCACGACCGCCCCATCAGCGGACCTACCCTGCGCCGCTACGGAGTTCTACGTAGAAAGGCCGTTCGGCCGGACAGGAGGATTCATCGGGGAGGCATCAGCGGACGTCACCCGAGGCGAAACCAGCGTCCACAGCAGTCCGGTGATGGCGCTGGCCGCCAAGTTACCGATCCCTGGTCGTCGACCACGAGTCCTTCACGCCTCGTCTGACGCTCCAGCAGTGGGGGGAAGAACGAGCCGAGACGGGCTTTCGAACAGCGCGGCCACAGTCCGGACCGCCTCGGCCACGGCGAGGAATCATCCGGTTCTGCTCAGGGCTGTAGACCGTCGGCGGTCGCTTAGGCACCGTTACCGCTTGACCCGAACACGCCGCACCTCATCAGGCGGTGGTGCGGTACGGGGATGGATTGGCGGGACCCGGTGCTAGGTCGGCGGCGGCGACCCAGTGGTGTCGCGTGTGATGAGCTGCCATGGCGCGAGGTGCACGAGGTCGTCGGGGGCAAGCTCACCGCGGATGGCGGCGATCAGGAGCCGCGCGCACGTGCGTCCTTGGTCGTGCAGTGACTGGCCGACCGTGGTGAGGGCAGGATCGCTGGCACCCGCGCTGGGCGAGTCGTCCCAGCCGAGGACCGACAAGTCGTCGGGGACGCGCAGGTGGAGCTCGCGTGCAGCGGTGAGCACGCCGACGGCGAGTTCGTCGCTCATGGCGAGCACCGCCGTGGGGCGTGGGGTGGCGCGCAGAAGTGCGAGCGCGGCGCGGTGGCCCTCGTCGCGACTGTTGACCGCAACTTCGTAAACTTCTAGCGCTGCGGGCTGGGGTGCGGCGGCGCTGGCGGCTGCT
>DATABK010000431.1:0-1907 GCA_036259695.1 Actinomycetes bacterium
GCGGGCCGGGCGGCCCGGGTCGACTCGCCCGCCGAGGTCGGGGAGCCCGCCGGTTCCCGGCCAGCGGTCGTCCTCGAAGTCGACCGGCGCCACCGGCTCGGCTCGCGGCGGTGGCGGGACCTCCAGCTTGATGTCGGGGCACTCCCACCACGGCCCGCCGGGCCGGGGCCGAGGGGCGGGGGAGCGGCCCGACCGCAGCGCCGGGGTGGCCACCGCCGGTCCAGCATTCCCTTCCAGCGGCAGCTCCCAGACGCCCCGGCCCAGCAGCCCGGCCCGCAGCAGCCGCTCGGCCCCGCGAACGGCCAGGGCCAGCACCGGCGCGTTGGGCAGCCCACCGCCCAGCGGCCGCCACCCGGCTCCGTCGTCCCCCGACCACCACACCCCGGCGTCGGTGGCCGCGAACACCGTCCCCGGCCGCTCCGGGTCGGGCACCACCGCCGAGACCGGAACCTCGGGCAGCCCGCCCCCGCGCTCGACCCAGGTCGCGCCCCCGTCCCCGGACCGCCACACGCGGCCTCCCGCCGGGCTGGACCACGCCGCCCAGGCAACCTCCGGGCGGGCCGGGTCAACGGCCACCCCCGCGACCCGGCCGCCGCGGGGATGGGCCGTGCCGGTCACCGTCCAGCTGCCCCCGGCCCGCTCGACCTGGAGCAGCCCACCCTCGGCGGTGCCGGCCAGCAGGCGGTCCGGCCCGCCCGGGCCCAGCGCGGTCACCGACCCGCGAACCCCCGGGAGGGCGACGGCGGTCCAGGTCGCCCCGCCGTCGGCGGAGACCATCAGACCGCCCGCATCGACCGCGACCAGCTCGCCGCCGGCGATCACCGCCGGGTCGCCCGACCCGACCGGGCACCAGACCTCGCCGCCTTCGTAGCGCAGGGTGCCGAGCTCCCCCGCGCCGGCCAGCAGCCAGGCCGCGTGGTCGGTCAGGTGGCCGACCTCGGTGACGGCCAGGCCGGTGCCCAGCGACCGCCAAGACCGCCCGCCGTCAGGGGAGCGGAACAGCCCGCCCTCGTTGGCCACGTACAGCGCCTGGGGGTCGCCGGGCTCGAACGCGAGCGCGTGCTGGCCCAGGGGGAGGCTGTCCCCGGCCGGCCGGGCCGTCAGGTCGACCCACGACCAGCGGCCGTCGGCCGCGCGGGCGCCCCGGTGGAGGCCGGCCGCGCCCAGCCAGACGACCTCGGGGTCGCCGGGGTCGGCCGCGCAGGCCCAGCTGTGCCAGGCCTGCCGGCTGTTGAGGTCGGGCGGGGGCTTCACGGGATGGAACTCCCCGCCGGCGTGCTCGCGCCGCCACAGGTGCCCGACCCCGTCCCCGGCCGCGAACACGTACACCACCTGACCGCCGGGGCCGTGGGCGACCGCGACCCGGTCGAAGCCGCCCGGGGCCGCCGCCAGCGGCACCGGCCGCCAGGTCGCCCCGCCGTCCCCGGACCGGTGCAGCCCGAGCTCCCCACCGGCCAGCAGCTCGCCCCCGGTCCCGGCCGAGACCGCCCAGGAACGGCCGGCCAGCCGGGGCTCCCAGCTGTGCCCGCCGTCGGCCGACGCCCACAGCCCGGCGGTGGTCGCGGCCAGCAGCCGCCCGGGGTCGCCCGGGTCGACCAGCAGATCGTGGAAGCCGGCCCCGAGCAGCTCGTCGGCGACCAGGGCCCGCCAGCTGGCGCCGCCGTCGTCCGAGCGCAGCAGCCCCACCCCGAGGGCGGCCAGCGCCTCCCCCTGGCCGGTGCCGGCATAGGCCACCCGCGGGTCCCTCGGGGCGAAGGCGACCGCCCCGATGGCCGTCGTCGGCTGGTCGTCGGTCCGGGACGCCCAGGTCCGGCCGCCGTCGCGGCTCTCCCACACCCCGCCCCCGCCGGCCAGCAGGTGCCGGGGGTCGCCGGGGTCGACCGCGACCGCCGCCACCCGCCCGGCGA
>DATABK010000432.1:0-2940 GCA_036259695.1 Actinomycetes bacterium
ATGCCGGTCCGCTCGGGCGTGGCTCGGTCTCGGGGCGCGTGCATGGCCCCGGACGGTGGCCGCCGCCCGTCACCGCCGCGTCACCGCAGCAGCGGCTGGACCAGCCCGCGGATGGCGGCCGAGGGCTCGATCGCCAGCTCGCCGGCTAGCAGGCGCCGGTAGGTGTGGTACTGGCGGACGGCCTCGCCGGGGTTGCCCTCGGCCAGGTGCGCCTGGATGAGGGTCCGGTGGGCGCTCTCGCGCAGCGGCTCGCCGGCGATCGCGGCCAGCCCGGCCTGCACGGCCGCCCCGAACCGGCCGGCCTCGGTGAGCCGCGCGCTCAGGGCCTCCAGGGCGTGCAGCCGCAGCTGGCGGTAGCGCTCGCGCTCCAGCACCACCCAGTCCTCGTACCAGTCGGGCAGCAGGTCCCTGGCCAGGGTGGAGGGGTTCAGGTCATGGTCGGCCGGGCCGGCCGGGGACTCCAGGCGCTCGGCCCGGCCGGCCAGCTCGTGCACGTCGACCCCGAGGTCGCCGGCCAGGCGCAGGTGGGTGGTGGAGGCCTCGACGACCGCGGCCGCGCCGGGCTGCGGCAGGCGCCACAGGGCCGAGCGGAGGCTGGCCCCGGCCCGCTCCTCGGTGGCGTCGATCCAGAGCATGCCGGCCACCCAGAGCCGTTCCAGCGGCCGGGCCTGGAGGGCGAGCAGGGCCAGCAGCCGCTGGCCGTTGCGGGAGACGGCCACCTCCTGACCGGCGCAGCGCAGCTCGAACCCGCCAAGTAGGGAGAGTTGACGTTTCATCGGTCCTGCGGTGCCGGAGCGGGGCGAGGTCAGGGCCCCGCGGGGGGCGTCGGGGACATCCGGGTAGCCCAGGCGGGAACTCGCAAACCGGGCGGTCCGGCCGGCAGCGGACCCGCAGCGGACTGTCAGCGCCACGTCAGCACGCCGGCGCATGGTGCCTCTGACAACAGTTCCCGCCACGGGAGAGGCACCATGAGCCACCTGATCGTCAGCACCGCCACCCGGCCCCCGGCCCTCCGGGACCTGGACCAGGACACCACCGACGCCGCCGACCGCGACCGCAAGGCCTCGTCCAGGCTCTGGACCCTGATCGAGGCGCTGGCCTACGCCGGCGCGTACGTCGACCCCTCCGGGATCCTGGCCGTCCAGCGTCTCCGCCAGGCCAAGGAAGAGGAGGAGCAGCGCAATGGCCGCCGCTGACCGCATCGACCAGGTGCCGGTGGTGATCGCCGGGGCCGGGCCGGCCGGCCTGGTCGCGGCGGTCACCCTGGCCCGCAACGGCGTCCGGTCGCTGCTGGTGGAGCGCCACCCCGGCCTGTCGCCACTGCCGAGGGCGACGGCCGTCAGCACCCGCACCATGGAGCTGCTGCGCCGCTGGGGCCTCGAGGACGAGGTCCGGGCCGGGCACCTCCCTCTCACGGCCGTCGGCGCCTGGGCGGCCGAGACGCTGGCCTCGACCGAGGGCGTCCTGGCGCCGCTCGGCCACCCCGACCTCGAGCAGGCCGCCGCGGCCAGCCCGACCACGCTGGCCGGCGTGCCCCAGGACCACCTGGAGCCGGTGCTGCTCCACCACCTGGAGCGCCTCGGGCTGGCCGAGGTCCGCTTCGGCACCGAGCTGGTCGCCCTCGGCCAGGACGGCGACGGCGTCACCGTGGTGCTCCGGACCCGGGCGACCGGTGGGGCGCGGACCGTCCGGGCCGGCTACGTGGTCGGCGCCGACGGCGCCCACTCGCGGGTGCGGGACCTCCTGGGCATCGCCATGGACGGCCCCGGTCACCTGAACGAGCAGCTCACGGTGCTGTTCGAGGCCCCCCTGGCCGAGGTCGTCGGCGACCGCCGCTACGGCATCTACTTCGTCCAGCACCCGGACGCGGCCGGCGTGTTCGTGCCCAACGGCGCCGGCGACCGGTGGCTGTACGGGCGCGGCTGGGAACCGGACAGCGAACGGCTGGAGGACTACACCGACGCCCGTCTCACCGGCCTCATCCGGACCGCGGCCGGGGTGCCCGGGCTACCCGTGCGGGTGGTGGCCAAGGGCGCGTTCTCGTTCGCGGCCCAGGTCGCCGAGCGCTACCGGGAGGGCCGCGCCTTCCTGGTCGGCGACGCCGCCCAGCGCATGACCCCGCGGGGCGGCATGGGCATGAACACGGCGGTCGCCGAGGGCCACGACCTCGGCTGGAAGCTCGCCTGGGTCCTCAAGGGCTGGTCCGGGGCCGCCCTGCTGGACACCTACGAGGACGAGTGGCGGACCGTCGGCGCCCGCCGCGCCGCCCGCTCCGCCGACCCCGGCCCGGAGCCGCCCGGCGCCGAGGCCCTCGCCGAGGATCTCAACGGCCGCCTCCCCCACGCCTGGCTCCCCGGGGTGGGCGGGTCCCCCCGCTCGACCCTGGACCTCCTCGGCCCCGGCCTCACCCTCCTCACCGGCCCTGGTGGGTCTGCCTGGACCGCCGCCGCGGCCGACCTCGCCACCCCGTTCCCCCTGACCGTCCACACCCTCGACCCGTCGACCGCCACCACCCTGGACATCGACCCGGACGGCGCCATCGTGGCCCGCCCCGACGCCCAGGTGGCGGCCCACTGGACAGCTGCCCCGGAGGACCCGGCGGCTGAGCTCCGGGCGTCAGCCTTGGCGTGGTCCGGCCTGGTCAGCGCTTGAGCTGGGCCAGGACCGTTGCCGCGTGGCCGTCGGCCTTGACGTTGTGCCAGGCCCGTTCCACCCGGCCCTGCTCGTCGAGGAGGAAGGTGGAGCGCAGGACGCCGACGGAGGTGCGGCCGTAACGGTTCTTCTCGCCCCAGGCGCCCCAGGACTCCATCACGGCGTGGTCGGCGTCGGTGAGGAGGGGGAACCGCAGCCCGTACTTGTTGCGGAAGCGCTGGTGGCTGGCCGCGTCGTCGGGGGAGACGCCGATCACGGGGACCCCGGCGGCCTGGAAGCCGGCCAGGT
>DATABK010000433.1:0-3740 GCA_036259695.1 Actinomycetes bacterium
GCCCACCGCGTAGTAGACCAGCACCAGGGTCGAGCTGAAGCCGATGGCGTCGCGCAGGTCGAAGGCCAGCAGGGCCACGGCCACGAGCGCGGCCACGGCCAGCTCGGCCCGGTGCGGCACCCGGTAGCGGGGATGGACCGCGGCCAGGGCGCCGGGCAGGTCGCGGTTGGCGGCCATGGCGAACCCGGTCCGGCTCAGCCCGGCCTGGAGCGACAGCAGCACCCCGAGCGAGGCGACGGCCGCGCCGACCCGGACCACCGGCTCAAGGGCGGCCAGCCGCCCGGCCCCGACCGCCTCGGCCAGCGGCGCCGCCGAGGTGGCCAGGGCCGCCGGCCCGACCGCGAGCAGGGCGGCGGCGCACACCACCGCGTACACGGCGAGCACGATCCCGAGGGCCAGCGGCACGGCCCGCGGGATGGTCCGGGCCGGGTCGGCCACCTCCTCACCCAGCGTGGCCACCCTGGCGTAGCCGGCGAAGGCGAAGAACAGCAGCCCGGCCGCCTGCAGGACCCCGTAGGGCCCTGGCCCTGGTCCCGGCCCGCTCAGGTTGGCCGGGTCGACCTGCCCGCCCAGCAGCATCCCGGCCACGGCCGCGGCCAGGGCCGCCAGCACCACCCCGACCACGACCCGGGTCGCGGCCACCGTCTTCCCTACCCCGAGGTAGTTCGCCACCGTGACCGCGGCCAGCCCGGCCAGCGCCACCGGCCGGGCCATCCCGGGCGCCACGTAGCTGCCGAGGGTCAGCGCCATGGCCGCGCAGCTGGCCAGCTTCCCGGCCAGGAACGCCCACCCGGCCAGGAAGCCCCAGAACGGTCCCAGCCGCCGTCGCCCGTACACATACGCCCCACCCGACTCCGGGTACACGGCGGCCAGCGCCGCCGACGAGCTGGCGTTCGCATAGGCCACCGCCCCAGCCACCACCAGCCCCGCCAGCAGCCAGCTCCCGGCCGCCCCGGCCGCCGGCCCCACGGCCGCGAACACCCCGGCCCCGAGCATCGACCCCAGCCCGATGACCACCGCATCGGCCACACCCAGCCGCCGGTCGAGCCGGTCGGGCCCGCGCGCTCGAGGGGACTGGGACGCCATGCACCCTCACCCCTCCGTTGTTGGGGCCCCTTACGGGAGGGTAGCCGACCGGCCCAGTGCGGGTCGCCGGTTGTCCACAGCCCCGGCCTACGGTCAGCCGGGGGCGATCTCGGACAGGCGGCGGGTCAGGAACGCCCGCTCGACCGGGTTGCTGGCCAGCTCCAGGGCGCGGCGGTAGGCGGCGGCCGCCTCCTGGCCGCGGCCCAGGCGGCGGAGCAGAGCGGCGCGGGCGGCGTGCAGCAGGTGATAGCCGTCGAGGGCATCGGAGGCCGACAGGTTGTCCATCAGGTCGAGGCCGGCGGCCGGGCCCTCGAGCATGGCCACGGCCACCGCCCGGTTGAGGGCGACCACCGGCGACCCCGCCACGACCATGAGCTGGTCGTAGAGCAGCGCGATCCGCCGCCAGTCGGTGGACTCGGCCGTCGGGGCGACCGCGTGCAGGGCGGCGATGCAGGCCTGGAGCCGGTACGGGCCAGGGGGGCCGCGGCGGATCGCCTGGTCGAGCAGGGTGATGCCCTCATGGATCTTGGCCCGGTCCCAGCGGGCCCGGTCCTGGTCCTCGAGCAGGACCAGCTCGCCGCCGGGGCCGACCCGCCCCTCGCGGCGGGCGTCGTGCAGGAGCAGCAGGGCCAGCAGCCCCAGCGCCTCACCCTCGTCGGGCATCAGCTCGGCCAGGACCCGGCCGAGGCGGACCGCCTCGGCGCACAGCTCCCGGCGGACCAGGGCGTCCCCGGCGCTGGCGGCGTAGCCCTCGTTGAAGATCAGGTAGAGGACGGCCAGCACCGACCCGAGCCGCTCCGGCAGCAGGTGGTCGGGCGGCACCCGGTAGGGGATGGCGGCGTCGCGGATCTTGCGCTTGGCCCGGACCAGCCGCTGGGCCATGGTCGCCTCCGGGACCATGAAGGCGCGGGCGATCTCGGGCGTCGCCAGCCCGCCAAGGGTGCGGAGGGTGAGGGCGACCCTGGCCTCGGGCGACAGGGCCGGGTGGCAGCAGGTGAAGATCAGCCGCAGCCGGTCGTCGGCGATGGTGTGCATCTCGGTGTCCTGGCCGCGGGCCGCCTCGAGCAGGGCCAGGGTGGCCCGGCGCTCGGCCAGCCCGCGCTCGCGGCGGAGCCGGTCGATGGCCTTGTTGCGGGCGGTGGTGATGATCCAGGCCCCTGGCCGGTCGGGGACGCCGGCGGTCGGCCAGCGCTGGACGGCGGTCAGGAAGGCCTCCTGGACCGCCTCCTCGGCGAGGTCGAAGTCGCCGAGGACGCGGATGAGGGTGGCCACGGCCTGCCCGGACTCCTCCCGGAACACCCGCTCGACCAGCGCACGGGTCTCTGTGGCCACCCTCACCCCCTCACCCGCCGGGGCCCGGGGCGTACGGCTCCAGGCCCCGGGACCTCAGGACGGCATGTCGATCTCCATGACCGGCCGGACCTCGATCGACCCGTTGCGGACGTCGGGGATCCGGGCCGCGATCTCGATGGCCTCGTCCAGGTCCTTGGCCTCGACAACGTAGAAGCCGCCGAGCTGCTCCTTGGTCTCGGCGAACGGCCCGTCGGTGCTCAGGGTCTCACCGTCGCGCACCCGGACGGTCGTCGCGGTGGCGGTCGGCTGCAGCGCCTCACCGGACTGGTAGATGCCGCGGTCGACGATGTCCTTGGTGAAGGACATGTACTCCTGGAACTGGGCCTGGCCCTGCTCCTCGGACTGGTTCGCCCAGTCCTGCTCGCTGGCGTAGATCAGCAGCGCGTAGCGCATGCTCCCCTCCCTTGGACAGGGGCGGCGCTCCTCGCCGCCCTCTATGCAACCGACGAGCCGTCAGGGCCGGAATCGACACCTCCCGGAATTCTCTTCAGCGATAGTTCGTGAAGCGCAGGGGCAGGCCCTCGTCGCGCTCCTTGAGCAGGGCGATCGCCTGCTGGAGATCGTTCTTGCTCTTGCCCGTGACCCGCAGCTGGTCGCCCTGGACCTGGGCCTGCACCTTGAGGCCGGACTGCCGGATGGTCTTGGCCAGCGCCTTGGCCTTGTCCTCGGGGATCCCCTGCAGGAACGAGCACTCGACGCGGTAGTTCCCACCCCCGGCCGGCCGCGGCTCCGAGGAGCTCAGCGCCTTCAGGGACACCGACCGCTTCACCAGCTTGTCCTTGAACACGTCGAGGGCGGCCAGGGCCCGCTGGTCGGTCTTGGAGACGATCACCACCTCCTCGCCCGACCAGGCCAGCGAGGTGCCGGTGTTCTTGAAGTCGAAGCGCTGCGCCAGCTCCTTCCTTGCCTGGTTGACCGCGTTGTCGACCTCCTGGCGGTCGACCTTGGCGACGACGTCGAACGAGGAGTCGGCCACGGCGTCCCTCCTTCCTCGAAACCTCACCGGACGCTAGCAGACCCGGGCGCCCAAGGGGCGGGGCCGGCCACATAGGGCGGTTGGCGGTGGACGATTCCGGGTACTCGATCCTCTCAGTCACCATTGGGAGGAAGTGTGGGGTTCTCGCGGCAGTTCACCGGCGGCTTCGAGGACGTCGCGGACGCACGGCGGTTCGTGGCCGCCACCTTGCTGCGCGACACCGAGCTCTACGAGGCGGCCCGGCTGCTGGTGGACGAGGCCATCACCAACCCGCTGCTGCACACCGAGGCCTGCGAGACCACCCGCACCTTCCAGGTGACCATCG
>DATABK010000434.1:0-2232 GCA_036259695.1 Actinomycetes bacterium
ATGGACCTGGTCGGCAACTCCACCCCCCAGGTGGCCAAGTACAAGTTCGAGATCAAGCAGCCCACCCGGCACGAGCAGATCCTCGACTACCTGCGCCGCACCCCCAGTGTCCGCGACGTGGTCGTGTCCGGCGGGGATATCGCCAACCTGCCCGTCCGGGTCCTGGAGCAGTTCGTCTCGGCCCTGCTCGACATCGACAACATCCGCGACATCCGCCTGGCCTCCAAGGGCCTGATGGGCCTGCCCCAGCATTTCCTCCAGCCCGAGGTCCTGGCCGGCCTGGAGCGCCTGGCCATCAAGGCCCGCCAGCGCGACGTCGACCTGGCCCTGCACACCCACGTCAACCACGCCAACCAGCTCACCCCGCTGGTCGCCAGGGCCGCCGGGGCCCTGCACGACATGGGCTTCCGCGACGTCCGCAACCAGGGGGTCCTGCTCCGGGGGGTCAACGCCACCGCCAAGGACCTGCTCGAGCTCTGCTTCACCCTGCTCGACCGGGCGAGGATCATGCCCTATTACTTCTACACCTGCGACATGATCCCCAGCTCCGAGCACTGGCGGACCTCGATCGCCGAGGCCCAGGAGCTGCAGCACGCGATCATGGGCTACCTGCCCGGCTTCGCCACCCCCCGGGTGGTGGCCGACATCCCCTTCGTCGGCAAGCGCTGGGTCCACCAGGTCGAGGCCTACGACCGCGAGAAGGGCATCTCCTACTGGACCAAGAACTACCGCACCGGCATCGAGTTCGACGACCCCGACGCCCTCAGCCGCCGCTACGAGTACTACGACCCGATCCGGACCCTCCCCGAGTCGGGCAAGGACTACTGGCGCAAGTTCGGCGTCCCGGACACCGTCCCGGTCACCTGATGACGCCGCCAGCAGGGCCAGGAGCCTGAAGGGACGGCGGGACGGGCGCACGGCGGCCTCCTCGGGCGGCCGGTGGGCCGACGCTCCATCCCATCCGGGGTACCGGGCCGACAGCGGCAACTGCCGTAGGCAGGCTACGGCGGGTCAAGCCCGGCGTTCCGGCGTCCGACGCCCTGGAGGGTGGAGGCCAACGGCGATCGGCCCAGGTACTTCGTGCTCGTCTACGACAGCACGGCCCTGCGGGTGCTGTCGCTCTCCGGGCATGGGCACGACTTCACCGGGGCGGTACTCACCCTGACCAGCCGGCTGCAGGAGCACCAGCGGCACCCGGAGGTGGTCGTCCGGCTGCTCGCCGCCGCCGACCTCCCCGACCTGCTGGCCCGGCACGCCCAGCTGTTCGAGGGCCTCACCTTCCCCGAGGGCTGACGCCGGGCGGGCGGCTCGACACCGGCATCGCCTCGCCGGGAACGGAGGTCATCGTCCAGGCCATGCGGGCGACTGGTGTCCGCCGGGTCGTGGTGGCCGGTGCCGCCCCCCGACTCCACCGTGCCCTCGCCCGGCGGCCCCCACCCGCCCCGGCACGACGCCGGCGAGGGGCTGATCATGCGCCGTCAACACCCACCTGCTGGCGGGCGACTACCCGCCCCAGCCGGGCCTGGCCGTGGGGTTCCTGGGGCTGGCCGTGGGCGCGTCGGTGTTCGGGCTGCCCTCGGCCCTTGACGGCGCCTGAGGCGCCGCAGCGGCGACCGCCAGCAGGGCGGTCCCGGCGAAGGAGGCCAGCATGACGGGGCCGAAGGCGGCCGCGGCGAGGGCCTGCGGGAGGAGCGACGCCAGCCAGCTGGTGGCGAGTTGGGGGGTGAGGGACCAGGCGAGGACCAGCAGGAGGGCGCCGGCGAGACCGGCCCTGGCCGCCGGGCGCGTCAAAGCCGGGCGGCGGTCGGCGACCACGAACGCCAGCACGACGGCGAGGGCGACCGCGGCCGCCCGGATGGCCGACAGCAGCACGCCCGGCCAGATCAGCGCCGCCTCCTCCGGTGCGGACGGCTCGAGCTGGGCCAGCCACCACAGGCCGACGGCCGCGTCGATCCCCCAGGCCAGGCCCGCGACCGCCGGAAGGACGCGCGGCCAGGGCGGCCGGGCCGTCCCGGGTGCCGGCAGCCGTCGGAACCCGACCAGGTAGCAGCCGATGGCGAGCGCGCCGAGCAGGTCCGGCAGCGAGCCGAGGAGCACCAGTCGGAGGACCCTCACCGGCGAGTCGCCCGGCGACGGCAGGTCGCCCGAGCCCGGCAGGAGCACCAGGGCCGCGCCCAGGGTGGCGAGCAGGAGGCCGGCCCGCATCGGCGCCCGCAGGCGGGCCGGGCGGCC
>DATABK010000435.1:0-3512 GCA_036259695.1 Actinomycetes bacterium
CTGCCGGGGCCGCCCCGGCCCCCGCCACCCCGGCCGAGGCCGCCGCCCCGGCCACGACCCCAGCCGCGGGGGAGGCGCCCGCCGCCCAACCGGGGTCGGTGGAGACGCCGGTGGCGGCGGTGGCGGCGCCGGAGACCGCTCCGCCGGCGCCGTCGGCGGTGGGGACGCCCGAGGCCGCTGAGCCGACGGCGGACGCCCGGGACCCCAACCTGCGCTCGCCCGAGGTCGGGCAGACCGCCTCGGGAACCGCCGTGGACGTGGCCCCCGGCGCCGCGGTGGCACAGGCCGACGCCGACCACCTGGAGATCGAGGTCGACCAGGAGACCTACGACCGGCTGATCGAGGCCGGGGAGCCGGAGCGGACGGCCAGGGCCAAGGCCAAGGCGGCGTACGCCCGGAAGCTCCGGGCCGCGCAGCGGGGTCGGTCGTGACCGGGCAGGAGGTCGCCTTCCTGATCCTTGCCCTGATCGGGGGCCTGGCCGGGCTGCTCGTGGTGACCAGCCGCAACGTCGTCCACGCGGCCCTGTACCTGGTCGTCGCCCTGTCCAGCGTGGCCGGGGTCTACCTGCTGCTGGCGGCCCCGTTCGTGGCCTTCGTGCAGGTGATCATCTACGTGGGCGCGATCGTGGTCCTGATCCTGTTCGGCATCATGCTGACCAGGGCCCCGGTCGGGCGCCGGGTGCTCGACAACACCCTGCGGGCCCGGGTCGGGGCCTTCGTCGTCGGGGCTGGCATGTTCGTGATGCTGACGGTCTTCCTGGCCGGCGCCTTCGGTGGCGAGCGCATCGCCAACCAGGCCGCCACCGCCACCTCGGCCCTCGGCGAATCGCTGTTCCGCAACTACGTGCTGCCCTTCGAGGCGGTCAGCGTGCTCCTGCTGGCCGCCCTGATCGGCGCCATCGTCCTCGCCCGCCGCGACTGACAACCGAGGAGAGCCAGCAATGCCGCTGATCTACCCGCTGGTGTTCGCCGCCTTCCTGTTCAGCGCCGGGGTCTACGGCGTGCTGGCCCGGCGCAACGCGGTGATGGTGCTGATGAGCATCGAGCTGATGCTCAACGCGGTCAACGTCAACCTGGTCGCCTTCAACGCCTACCTGCAGGACCAGCTCGTCTCCGGCCAGGTGTTCGCGCTGTTCGTGATCGCCGTGGCCGCCGCCGAGGTCGGCATCGGCCTGGCCATCGTGCTGCTGATCTTCCGCAACCGGGAGACCGTGAACATCGACGAGGTCGACCTGCTGCGCTGGTGACCTGAGAGGAGAACCTAGGTGGAGAAGCTGGCCTGGCTGGTGCCCGCCCTGCCCCTGGTGGCCTGGGCGGTCCTCCTGCTGGTGGGCAGGCGTCTGCCCGGCGGGGGTGCGGCCGTCGGCATCCTCGCCGTGGCCGTCGGCTGGGTGATCAGCCTGGCCATCCTGTTCGGGGTGATCGGCGGGGCCGACGCCTACCATGTCAGCACCGAGTGGACGCCGATCGGGGCCGGGTTCGAGATCCCCTTCGGCATGACCGTCGACGGCCTGGCCGCGGTCCTGCTGGTGGTGGTGACCACCGTCTCGCTGCTGGTGCAGCTGTACTCGGTCTCCTACATGCGCGGGGACGAGCGCTACACCTTCTTCTTCGCCAAGCTGTCGCTGTTCACCGCCGGCATGCTGATCGTCGTCCTGGCCGACAACCTGCTGCTGATGCTGTTCGGCTGGGAGGTCATGGGGGTCTGCTCGTACTTCCTGATCGGGCACTACTGGGAGGACGTGGCCAACGCCAGGGCCGCGGTCAAGGCCTTCCTGACCACCAGGGTCGGCGACCTCGGGTTCATGGCCGGGATCTTCGTGTTCGCCTGGGCGGCCCGCAGCTTCGAGATCGAGCGGATCATCGAGGGCGTCGCGACCGGCGAGATCTCCAGCACCACCGTCACCCTCGGGGCGGCCCTGCTGTTCTGCGGGGCCATCGGCAAGTCGGGCCAGTTCCCGCTCCACACCTGGCTGCCCGACGCCATGGCCGGCCCGACCCCGGTGTCGGCCCTGATCCACGCGGCCACCATGGTCGCGGCCGGGGTCTTCCTGGTCGCCCGCATGTACCCGGTGTTCGAGGCCTCCGGGTCGGTGCTGAACGAGATCGGCATCCTGGCCAGCATCACCATGCTGATCGCGGCCCTGCTGGCCCTTGTCCAGGACGACATCAAGCGGGTGCTGGCCTACTCGACCGTGTCCCAGCTGGCCTACATGATGGCCGCCCTGAGCGTCGGCGGGTACTCGGCCGGGATCTTCCACCTGTTCACCCACGCCTTCTTCAAGGCCCTGCTGTTCCTGGCCGCCGGGGCGATCATCCACGCCGTCCACTCGAACAACATGAGCGAGATGGGTGGGCTGGCCCGGGCGATGCCCGTCACCTTCGGGACCTTCCTGGTCGGCGCCCTCGCCCTGGCCGGGATCGCCCCCCTGGCCGGGTTCTGGTCCAAGGACGAGATCCTCACCGACGCCTGGAACGCCGGCTTCGCCGGCGCCGGCGAGGCCGCGACCAGCCAGAGCGTGGCCCAGATCGTGTTCGTCACCGGCATGGTCACGGCCTTCCTGACCGCGCTGTACGTCGGCCGGATGCTGTGGCTGACCTTCGGGGCCGCCTTCCGCGGCCAGGGCCACCCCCATGAGGCCGACGCGGCCATGCTCTTCCCCCTGGTCGTGCTGGCCGTCGGGGCCGCCCTGGCCGGGTTCGCGGGCCTCGGCGACAACTCGATCGGCACCTGGATCGCGACCGAGCACCTGCCCGCCCACGGCCCGGCGACCCTGAACCTGGGCCTGATCGTCGTCACCACCGTGGTCGCCCTGACCGGGCTGGCCATCGGCACCGCCCTGTACCGGCGCGGCCTGCCCGAGCGCGAGTACCTGGAGCGGGTCCCGGTGGTCTGGAAGACCCTGCAGCGCAAGTTCTTCCTCGACGACCTGTACGAGCAGGGCATCGTCCGGGCCGTGGCCGGGGCCCTGGCCCCGGCGACCTACTGGTTCGACCAGCGGGCAGTCGACGGCGTCGTCAACGGGGCGGGGCTGGGGACAAGGCGTCTCGCCCGTGGGCTCCGCTATGTACAGTCCGGGCAGGCCCAGTGGTACGCGGCCGCGCTGTTCATCGGCGTGGTCGGCCTGGCCGTGGTGGTGACCCAGCTGATCGGCGGCTAGCCGGAAGGAGGAGTGCTCGGCGTGGACTGGTTCGACGACTCGGCCCTGACCCTGGCCACCTTCCTGCCCCTTCTCGGCGCGGTCGCGGTGGCTGTGCTCCCACGGGAGCGGGAGGGCCTGGTCCGGGGGGCGGCGCTCGGCTTCGCCGGGCTCGCCCTGCTGGTCGGGGTGGGCATGCTGGCCCGCTTCGACTACGAGGCTGGAGCGGCGATGCAGTTCGAGGTCGCCCGCGACTGGATCCCCGCGATCGGGGCCGGCTACCACGTCGGCGTCGACGGCATCGCCCTGCCCCTGCTGGTCCTCTCGCTGCTGCTGAGCCTGCTGTGCGTCCTCTACTCGTGGCGGTTCCTC
>DATABK010000436.1:0-2073 GCA_036259695.1 Actinomycetes bacterium
GGCTCGGTCCGGGTCGAGGCCGAGGGCGACCCCGACCGCCTCGACCAGCTCGAGGCCTTCCTGCACCAGGGCCCGCAGTGGGCCGAGGTGGCCTCGGTGGACGGCGAGCGGCTCGCCGCCACCGGCGAGTTCTCCCGGTTCGAGGCCAGATAGAACCTGGCTGGTTCGTCTCGATGGGCTCGCTTGGCGCCTCCATTCCGGCGTGTTATAGTCCGCTTGTGAAATCAGCTCTCTGGGACCGCCCGGACGCGGTAGCTGCCCAGCCCGGCTGCATCGGGCAGGGTCGCGCACATGTTTTGGGTCTTCCTCTCCCAGGGAACAAACCGTAGTAAGTCGTCGGCCGTTCCGCACGGCGCTGGACGACCCTTGTGGCGCGCCAGCCCAGCGGACAAGAGCGCAGCGGTAACCCCGAAGCCGCTGCAATGGGAGGAGCTTCCCGGATGTCGAAGGCGCTCATGGGCTACGTAGGTCAGCCACCCGCCTACATGATCTTGCGGGAGCTGAATGCCCTCAAAGCGCGTGTCGCCGAGCTCGAGCGGCACCTCGCGGTAGCGGAGCAGGAGCTCGCCCTTCGCGAGGTCGAGGACTTCCGCACCTCGACCACCAAGGAAGCAGCCCTGGCCTAGCCAGGGTTCGTCAACTTCGGGGCCCCCGGCAGGGGGCCCCGAACCATTTGCCAGACCAATCCGACATCCCCGGGATCGTCGGATGCCCGTGCTAGCATCAGCCGGCCTGATGTTCCTCAAGTCATTGACCCTGCGCGGGTTCAAGTCGTTCGCCGAGAAGACCACCCTGGACTTCGAGCCGGGGATCACGGTCATCGTCGGCCCCAACGGCTCCGGAAAATCCAACGTCGTCGACGCCATCGCCTGGGTGCTGGGCGAGCAGGGACCGAAATCGCTGCGCGGCGGCAAGATGCAGGACGTCATCTTCGCCGGCACGGGCAGCCGCGGCGCCCTCGGCCGGGCCGAGGTCGCCCTCACCATCGACAACTCGGCCGGGCTGCTGCCGATCGAGTACACCGAGGTGACGGTCACCCGGCTGCTCTACCGGTCCGGGGAGAGCGAGTACGCCCTCAACGGCACCCCCTGCCGGCTGCTCGACATCCAGGAGCTGCTGTCGGACACCGGCGTCGGCCGCGAGCTGCACACCGTGCTCGGCCAGAACCGCCTCGAGGACGTCCTCCAGGGCCGCCCCGAGGACCGGCGGGCCGCCATCGAGGAGGCGGCCGGCGTCTACAAGCACCGCCGCCGCAAGGAGAAGGCGCTGCGCAAGCTGGCCGGCATGGAGCAGCACCTGGTCAGGCTGTCCGACCTGGTGGGGGAGCTGCGCCGTCAGCTCAAGCCGCTCCAGCAGCAGGCCGAGACGGCGGCCCGGGCGGCCGAGGTCGCGGCCGAGCTGCGCGAGGTCCGGCTCACCCTGCGGTCCCGGGAGCTGGCCACCCTCCGTGAGCGCTCGGCCTCCCTGGATGCCGAGGAGGCCGCCTTCGCCGCCCGCCTGGCCGAGCTGGAGCAGCGCCACGACGCCGAGGAGGGGCGCGAGCGGGCCCTCCAGGCCGAGCTGGCCGAGCTGGAGCCGCTGGCCGCCCGGGCCGCCGACACCGTCTACCGGCTGGCCACCGTGCGCGAGCGCCTCAGGGGCACGGTCGCCCTGGCCGAGGCCCGGGCCCGCCACCTGGCCGAGGCCCTGGCCTCCGAGCCGGAAGGCCGGTCAGTGGCCGACCTGGAGCGGGAGGCGGCCGAGGTCGCCGAGGAGCTGTCCCGGGTCGAGGCCGAGCTGGCCGCGGCCACGGCCACCGCCGACGAGGCGGCCGCCCACCGGAACCGGGCCAGGGCCGCCCTGGCCGCCTTCGACCAGGCCGCCGCCCGGGCCGAGCGCGACCGGGCCGCCGCCCACAAGCGCGAGGTCCGCCTGGCCAGCGAGGTCGCCGGGCTGGAGCGGACCATCGAGCAGATGGAGGCCGAGGCCGGCCGCCTCCGCGGCCAGACCACCGCCCTGGAGGCCCGCCGCACCGAGGCCGCAACCCGGGTCGACCGGTACCGGGCCGAGCGGACGGAACTGACCGCCCGGCAG
>DATABK010000437.1:0-2402 GCA_036259695.1 Actinomycetes bacterium
CTCACCGCGCTGACCACCATCGGGGGCGACGTCCGACCAGTCGCCTAGCTTGCGGCGCGTGGCCGACTCGCCCGATCGCGGGGAGCTCCTGACGGCGCTCACGACCGAGCACTTCACGCTTCAGGGCGCCCGATCCCAGACGATGAGCGAGAGCTCCTCGCGCGCCGCGCTCTACATCGGCGCCGTGTCCAGCACGCTGGTGGCGCTCGGCTTCCTCGGCCAGCTCGCGCCCGGCGGCGACACCTTCAACACGTTCGCGCTCACCGTGCTTCCCACGCTCTACGTGCTCGGCGTGTTCACCTTCGTGCGCCTCGTCGAGTGCGGCGCGGAGGACTTCCGCTACGGCCTGGCGATCAACCGGATCCGGCACTACTACACCGAGATCGACCCCTCCCAGGCCCACTACTTCCTGCTGTCGGGTCGCGACGACTTCCGCGGCGCCCTGGCCAACATGTGCATCAGGGACTCCTGGACCCAGTTCCTGTTCACCATGCCCAGCGCCGTCGCGGTGATCAACGCCCTGCTCGCCGGGGTCACGGTCTCGCTGGCGCTGGTGACCACCGTCGCGGCGGCCCTGCCGGTGACGGTGCTGACCGGGATGGCGCTCGGAACCACGGTCCTGGGACTGCACCTGGCGTACCAGGTGCGCCGGTTCGCCACCATGAAGGCGAACGTGGCCGCGGTCTTCCCCTCGACTCGGCCGCGCCCGAAGCTGGTCCGGTCGCCGCAGTAGCCGATGCGCACCTGGGCGAGCCTAGTCCGGCCTGGATCGGGTCTGACCGACCAGGCCGGACTGGTAGGCGAAGACGACCAGCTGGGCCCGGTCGCGGGCGTGCAGCTTGGTCATGGCCCGGCTGACGTGGGTGCGGACGGTCGCCGGGCTGACGACCAGGCGGCCGGCGATCTCGTCGTTGGCCAGGCCGAGGGCGACCAGCCCGACCACCTCCCGCTCCCGATCGGTCATTTGAGGATCACCGAGGAGCTCCATGGGCCGGCCGGGGCCTCCGAAGTCATCGGGGCAGCCTGGCCGTGATCTGGAAGCCTCCGCCGGGGCGGGGGCCGGCGTCCAGTTCGCCGCCGGCGGCGACCACCCGTTCGCGCATCCCGGCGATGCCGCTGCCCGGCGCAGCGGTCGCGCCCGGCGTCGGGCCCGGGCCGTCGTTGGCGACCTCGACGATCACCTGGTCGGGGTGGTAGGCGACTCGGACCGTGGTTGCGGCCGGGCCGGCGTGCTTGACCACGTTGGTCAGGGACTCCTGGATGACGCGGTAGGCGGCCAGGTCCACCGCTGGTGGCAGGTCGGCCGGGTCGCCCTCGATCACCACCTCGACCTTCCGGCCGGCGTTGGCGACTCCGGTGACCAGGTCGCCGAGCTGGGCCAGGCCGGGCAGGGCGGGTCTCGCCGGCCCGCCGCCCTGTCGCAGGACCCCGAGGGCGGACCGCAGCTCCTGCATCGCCCCGGCGCTGCCGGCCAGGATCGCCTCCAGGGCAGCCTTGGCCTCGCCGGGTCGCCGGTCGAGGACGTGGAGGGCCACCCCGGCCCGGAAGTTGATCATCACGATCGAGTGCGAGACCACGTCATGCAGACCGGCCCCGAGGCGCCGACACGGCGGCCGTGTAGACGGCCACGCACAGCGGCAGGAAGACCGGCCCGTACGGGTGCCGGGCGGCCAGCCACCCGGCGGTCGCCGCCGCCGTCACCGCCAGCACGGCCATCGGATGGCGGCGCCGGAACGCCACCGCGGCCGACGCGACCAGCAGCAGCCCCCAGCCGAGCAGGCCCGGCGGGCGGCTGGTCGGCTGGTTGTCGACCGCGCCCAGGGTGCCGACCACTCCGAAGATGGCCAGCCCGGACGCCAGCAGGGCGTCGTCCGCCCACACCGGCCGGCCGGCCCAGATCGGCACTCCCACGGACCGTTCCATAGGCCGCAGTGTCGACCGCCGCCGACTGGTTGTCATCATCCGGGGCGTGTACGTCCCGTGCTGAGGTCGCCCGGCTCAGCCGCGGGATGGCGTCCCGGTTCTCCGGAGCTCGGCCCGCCAGCGGTGGGCGTCGGGGTCGCGGAAGTCCTCCAGCCGGACCAGCTCCACCTCGCCGGCCGCGAACGACTCGACCTCGGCCCGGGTCAGCGGCCAGGGGCCGTCGGGCGGGTCTTCGTCGGCATCCTTCACCGCGGCGATCACCAGCAGCGTCCCGCCGGGGGCGACCAGCTCCCTGACCCGGGCGATGGCCGCCGGGCGGAGCTGGCGGGGGAGCGACTGGACGGTCAGGCTCTCAACCACCAGGTCGAACGCCCCGGTCCAGGCGGTGGGCGTGTCGAGGAGGTCGGCGACGCGGTAGTCGACCGGCGAGTCGGGGAAGCGGCGGCGCATGGCGGCGATGGCGGTGGCCGAGAAGTCGA
>DATABK010000438.1:0-6850 GCA_036259695.1 Actinomycetes bacterium
GTCCAGGTCGCCCCGCCCCAGGGCGTCGGCGGCCCACTGGTCGAAGTCGGACGACCAGGTCGGCACCTTGTTCTCGACGATCATCTCCCGGGTCAGGTACGGCAGGCCGTGCGTCATGAACCCGGAGCCGATGACCAGGACGCCCTCATGCCGCAGGGTGCGCAGGCGTCGGCCGATGTCCAGCAGCCGCGCCGGGTCGTGGGTGGGCATGGACATCTGCAGGACGGGGACGTCGCCGTCGGGGTACATGACCTTGAGCGGCACCCAGGCGCCGTGGTCGAGGCCGCGGCTGGCGTGCTGGTACACCGGCTCGGTGTCGGGCATGGCCGCGGCCACCCGGCGCGCCAGGGCGCCGGCGTCCGGGGTCGCATACGTCATCTCGAAGTAGCGGCGGTCGAACCCGGCGAAGTCGTACACCAGCGGGGTGCCGGGAGCGCTGGCCGACAGGCTCAGGGGCGCCGACTCCCAATGGGCGCTGACGATCAGGATGGCGGTGGGCCTGGGCAGGGCCTGGGCCCAGGCGAACAGCTGCTCGATCCAGCCGGCGTCGTCGAACAGGGGCGGTGCCCCATGGCTCAGGTACAGCGCCGGCATCGGCCCGTCGGCCGGGGTCCACGCCCGCCGGTGGCGGCTGGCCGGCGCGGTCTCGCGCAGGAACGCGTCGAAGGCGGCGCCAGGTGCCGATGGTGCCCGCATGTCATCCCCTGTGTCGGTCAAGACTTCAAGCTTGAAGTAGTTGTACCACGGATGACTTCAAGCTTCAAGTACTCTACCCTGACCGCATGGCGAAGAACGATGGTGAGACGACCCAGCCGGCGCGGTGGCTGACCGCGGATGAGCGCGAGGCGTGGCTGAGCGTCGTCCGGGTGGCCATGCGGCTCCCGGCGATGCTGGACGCCCAGCTGGAGCGCGACGCCGGCCTCAACTTCTTCGAGTACACGGTGCTGGCCATGCTGTCCGAGCAGCCCACCCGGACCCTGGGCATGAGCCAGCTGGCCGCCCGGACCAGCGCGTCGCTGTCGCGACTGTCGAACGTGGTCAAGCGCCTGGAGCAGCGCGGCTACCTGCGCCGTCAGGCCGACCCCGACGACGGCCGCTGCACCCAGGCGGTCCTGACCGACGCCGGCATGGTCAAGGTGGTCCAGACCGCCCCCGGCCACGTCGAGGCGGCCCGCCAGTTCGTCATCGACGCCGTCTCCCCTACCCAGCTCCGCCAGCTGCAGGCGGCCAACGACCGCATCCTGCGCCGGATCGACCCCGAGGCGACGACCAGGCCGCCCGCCGTCGACTCGAGCTCCCGGCCAGGCTGAGCGGGCTCAACCCGCCAGCGTCAGGTCCAGCTTGAGCCAGTCGGCCAGGTCCTTGATCTCGCCATCCACCGCGGCGGTCATGGCCTCCTCGAAGGGCACGTCCTGGTGCATCGCGTCGACCCGGAGCACCCCGGCCTTGCGGTCGGCGGTGGCGTCGAGCTTGCCCACCAGCCGGTCGCCGTACAGGATCGGCAAGGCGAAGAACCCCCACCGGCGCTTGGCGACGGGCTTGTACATCTCCAGGTAGTAATCGAACTCGAACAGTTCGACGGTGCGCCTGCGGTCGTGGATCAGCCGGTCGAACGGCGACAGCAACGCCGCCCGCCCCGAGAACGGCTGGCCCAGCTGGGAAGGATCGACCCGCCAGGCGCCCTTGACCCCCTCGACCACGGCCGGCTCGCCGGCCTCGCCAACGTCCACGGGCTCGATCGGGGTTTTCGGTCCCCGAGCGCGGGCGATGCCCAGTGCGCGCAGCCGCCGCTCGTTGCGGAGGCGCCCCGCCTCCTCCACGGGGACCACCGGGTCGTCGGGGTACACCCGTTCGGCCAGGTCCCACAGCCGTTCCCGGCCCTTCCGCCCGGCGATCGCGACCTCGCCCCGGCTCGCCATGAGCTCCAGCAGCTGGGTGACATTGCGGTTGTCGGTCCACCCGGTCGACTTCCACGGCACCTTGCAGGTGTCGGGGAGGTCGCGCGACGGCAGCGGGCCCGAGGCGCCGAGCCGGTCGAGGATGTCCCGGCGGCAGGCGTCGTTGGCCTGCACCCAGTCGCGGTAGGCCTTCCGCCAGCCGGTCAGCTCCCCGCGCCCGGGCCAGTTGGCCATGTCCGCCCGGTACAGCGCCAGGTCCTCGCTGGGCCGGATCGTCGCCCGGAACTCGACCAGGTTCCGGTCCTCGAGGGCGGTCGCCAGCTGGGCCGGCGAGTATGACGGCCCGAGGCGGCTCCAGGCCACCAGATCGGCGCTCGGTGCGATCGCGGCGGTCGGGTCGATCTGGAGCAGCGTCAGCCGGCGGACCACGTCGAGCAGCTCGGTCGGCCGCGGGCTGTCCAGGAGCTGCGCGCGCACGGCGATGCGGCGGGCGTCGCTGCGGGAGAGCTGGTGGACGGTCACGGACCCAAAGGTAGCCGACCGGACCGACATACCATGGAGTCGCCATGGAGCTGCAGCCGATGCGACCCGAGGACTGGCCGGCGGTGCGGGCCATCTACGAGGCCGGCATCGCCACCGGCAACGCCACCTTCGAGACCACGGCCCCCGACTGGCCGGCCTGGGACGCCGCCCACCTGGCCGACCACCGGCTGGTGGCCCGCCTGGACGGGCGGGTCGTCGGCTGGGCCGCCCTGGCCCCGGTGTCGGATCGCTGCGCCTACGCCGGGGTGGCCGAGGGCAGCATCTACGTCGCCCCCGAGGCCCAGGGCCGCGGGGTCGGCCGGGCCCTGCTGGCGGCCGTGGTCGCCTCGGCCGATCGGGGCGGGATCTGGACCGTCCAGACCGGCATCTTCCCTGAGAACCAGCCGAGCATCCGGCTGCATGAGGCCTGCGGGTTCCGGGTGGTCGGGGTCCGGGAGCGGCTCGGGCGGCTGGATGGCCGCTGGCGGGACGTGCTGCTGCTGGAGCGCCGCAGCCCGGCCATCACCTGAGCCGCCCCAGGAGAATTGATTGAC
Organism: Actinomycetes bacterium; assembly: GCA_036259695.1. Taxonomy (GTDB): domain Bacteria; phylum Actinomycetota; class CALGFH01; order CALGFH01; family CALGFH01; genus CALGFH01. Next base: position 2,975 of record DATABK010000438.1, read on the forward strand.
ACACGTCGATGTAGTATCTTGGATCGATATTCATCGATGCAGGGAGGTTGGGATGGCGACCGCGGCAGCCGCCTGTTGTGCGCCGTTGGGGTCGGCGTCGCTGTCGGACACGGAGGCCGAGGCGACGGCCCGGGTGTTCAAGGCCCTGGCCGACCCCCACCGGGTCAAGATCGTCAACCTGCTGGCCACCAGCCCCGACTCGGTGTGCGTGTGCGAGTTCACCGAACCGCTGGGGCTCAGCCAGCCCACCGTCAGCCATCACCTCAAGAAGCTCGTCGCCGCCGGGCTGCTGGAGCGCGAGCAGCGCGGCACCTGGGCCTACTACTCGCTCCGGCGCGACGCCCTTGGCGGCCTGGCCGCCGCCGTCGACCTCCAGGGAGGCAGCCGATGACCACCCAGCAGACCGACAAGGATGCCCTGCGCGAGCAGGTCCGGGCCCGCTACGCCGCCGCTGCGACCAAGGTCGTCGTCGGCCAGGGCGGCTGCGGCTGTGGGCAGCCGGCCGACTGCGGCTGCGACAGCGGCTGCTGCAGCGGTGCAGCCACGGCCGAGGAGCCCGGGTTCGGGGCCGAGCTGTACGCCGAACTCGACCGCGACCAGCTCCCCGACACGGCCCTACTGGCCAGTCTGGGCTGCGGCAACCCCACCGCCGTGGCCGACCTCCGCGAGGGCGAGACCGTCCTGGACCTGGGCTCGGGCGGTGGCATCGACGTCCTGCTGTCGGCCCGGCGGGTCGGGCCGACCGGCAAGGCCTACGGGCTGGACATGACCGAGGAGATGCTGGCCCTGGCCCGCCGGAACGCCGCCGAGGCCGGCGCCACCAACGTCGAGTTCCTCAAGGGCCAGATCGAGGCCATCCCCCTGCCCGCCGCCACCGTGGACGTGGTCATCTCCAACTGTGTCGTCAACCTCTCGACCGACAAGCCGGCCGTGTTCGCCGAGACCTACCGGGTCCTCAAGCCCGGCGGCCGCCTCGGCATCACCGACGTCGTCGTCGAGGACGGGCTCTCACCAGCGGACCGGGCCGAGCGCGGCGCCTGGGTCGGCTGCATCGCCGGTGCCCTGTCCAAGGCCGAGTACCAGGCCGACCTGGCCGCGGCCGGGTTCGAGCAGGTGTCGGTGGCCTTCACCCACCAGGTCGGCGACGGGTTGCACTCGGCGATCATCACGGCCACCAGGCCCGACAGGGCGATGGCAACCGTCCCCACCGCCACCCGCGGCAACCTTCCGGTCGTCCAGCAGTCCCGCTGCTGCTGACCTGACCCGGCATGCCGTCCCCCCTCCGACCACCCTTGGTCGACGACCCCGACGATCCCACCCGCACCGGCCTGCCGGTGGTGGTCATCGGGGCCGGTCCGGTCGGGCTGGCCGCCGCCGCCCACCTGCTCGACCGCGGCCTGGAACCCCTGGTGTTGGAGGCGGGCCCGCGGGTCGGGGCCAGCGTCGCCCAGTGGCGGCACGTGCGGCTGTTCTCGCCCTGGTGCCTGGCCCTTGACCCGGTCAGCGTGCGCCTGCTCGACAAGGCCGGCTGGACCGGTCCGGACCCCGAAGCCCTCCCGACCGGGGCCGACCTGCTGGGGCACTACCTGGAGCCGCTGGCAGCGCTGCCCGCGCTCTCCAGCCGGATCCGGCTGCGCACCGCCGTTGTTGCGGTCGCCCGTCATGACCTCGACAAGGTCCGCAGCCCCGGCCGCGACCGGCTCCCCTTCCTCGTCCGGGTCCGCGATGACCATGGCCAGCTCCGCGATCTCCATGCACGAGCCGTGATCGACGCCTCCGGCACCTGGGCCCGGCCCAACCCGCTGGGCGCCTCCGGGCTGCCCGCCCTTGGCGAGAGTGAGGCCAGCGCTCGCATCGTCTACGGGCTGCCGGACGTCCTCGGCTCTGACCGTGCCCGCTACGCAGGACGTCGGACGGTCGTGGTCGGGGCCGGCCATTCCGCCGCGACCAGCCTGCTCTCCCTGGCCGAGCTGCAACAACAGGTACCGGCAACCGAGATCGTGTGGGCGGTCCGATCGGCCACCCCCCGGCCGCTGGTCGGCAAGAGCAGCGCCGAGGCCGACGAGCTCCCCGCCCGGGGCCGGCTCGCGACCGACCTGGCTGCCCTGGTCGAGGCCGGCCGCGTCCGGCTGGTCGCCGGCTTCCGCATCACCGAGGTCCAGCCGGCCGGCGACCGGATCCGGCTGGCCGGCGACCAGCTCATCGGCGACGACCTTGCCGAGGCTCGCCACTTGGCCGTGGACGCCGATGAGGTGGTCGCCGCCACCGGGTTTCGACCCGACCACGCCATCGCCGCCGAGCTCCGGCTGGCCCTTGAGCCGGCCCTGGAGAGCGCGGCCGCGCTGGGCCCGCTCATCGACCCCAACGTGCACACCTGCGGCACCGTGCCCGCCCACGGCATGGCCGAGCTCGCCCACCCCGAACCCGGCTACGTGATCGTGGGGATGAAGAGCTACGGCCGCGCCCCGACCTTCCTGCTGGCCACCGGCTACCGGCAGGTCCGCTCGGTGGTGGCCGCCCTGGCCGGCGACCCGGTGGGCGCGGCCCGACGTGATCAGGGGCCGCCGGCCAGGGCCATCTGCGCCACCAACCGGACCCTGCTCGCTCGACGTGCGACCAGCCGTCTGGTGACCCCGGCCACCACTGGCACACCAGGCTCCACGACGGCAGCGGACTGGAGTGCGGCGGGCTGCTGCCCATAGCCCTCCGTCAAGACCGCCGGCATGGCCCTTGCCGTGGTCATCTAGATCAGTCACTCTTGATCCAGATGACCACGACCGTGCCGTCCGATACCCAGGCTCCGGCCCCGGCGCTGGAGGTTGCCCGCGCTCTGGGCGATCCGCTGCGTTGGCGGATCATCGAGCTGCTGGCCACCGAGCAGCTGTGCGTCGCCCACCTCACCGAGGAGCTGGGTGTCGGCCAGCCCCTGGTCAGCCACCACCTCAAGGCCCTGCGGACGGCCGGGCTGGTCAGCGCCGAGCGTTACCGGTACTGGACCTACTACCGGCTCCACCCCGACGCCCTGCGGCTGCTGGCCGGGCACCTCGACGGTCTCGCCCGCGCGGCCCCATCCGGGACGGTGGGCCGGCGTGCCGTCGACAGCCAGGTCCCGACCGACCAGCGCCGTCCGGCCGCGCCCCAGGGAGGCCGGCCGGTGACGTTCCCCGACGCCCCGATGGACCCGATCACTCGCCAGATCTTCGCCCGCTCCATCGAGGCCCTGCACCAGGAGTTCCGCGGCAGCTATTCGCTGGAGACCATTGAACACTACGTCGACGAGGCCATCGACCGGCTGGCGGGGGCCCGGGCGGTCGATTTCATCCCCCTGTTCGTGCACCGCTTCGCCCGCGAGCAGCTGCGGGCCCTCGCCCAAGCCAAAGGAGCCATCATCAACGACGTCCCTGAGGTCCTGTTCGTCTGTGTCCACAACGCCGGCCGCAGCCAGATGGCGGCCGCCCTCCTCGACCACCACGCCCGGGGCAAGGTGCACGTCCGCTCGGCCGGCAGCGCCCCCGGGGACAGGATCAACCCGGCCGTGGCCGCCGCCATGGACGAGTGGGGCATCGACCTGTCCCAAGAGTTCCCCAAGCCCCTCACCGACGAGTTCGTCAAGGCGGCCGACGTGGTCATCACCATGGGCTGTGGGGACGCCTGCCCGATCTATCCGGGCACGCGCTATGAGGACTGGGAGCTCCAGGACCCGGCCGGCCAGCCGGTCGAGGTGGTGCGGCGCATCCGCGACGACATCGACATCCGCGTCCAGCAACTGCTGGCCGAGCTGGTCCCGGCCGGCGCCTGACACCCGCGACCCGTCGATCGTCAGGGGACCATGGGATGCGGCTGGTGGTGATCGGGGGCAGCGACGCCGGGATCAGC
>DATABK010000439.1:0-7169 GCA_036259695.1 Actinomycetes bacterium
ACGCTCGGCGAGGGCGCGGTACATGGCCGCGCCGTCCAGCTCGTCGGCCCAGTGCTCGTGGAACTGCTGCGCCTTGGACGCCAACCATCCCTCCTTCGCGGCATCAGTGTTGGACTGGTACCCCTCAGCCCGCAAACCGAAATCCCACCCGGAAATCTAGCCCTCGGCCCGGTCCTCGCGGACGCCGGCGGCGCGCAGGCCGTCGAGGGCGCGATCGCCGTCGTCGGGCTTGACGTTCACCGCCCGGGTGGCGTCGGTCAGGACCACCACCTCGTAGCCGGCGGCGCGGGCGTCCAGGGCGGTGGCCTGCACGCAGTAGTCGAGGGCGAGCCCGACCACCACCACCCGCGAGGTGCCCTGCTTGGCCAGGAAGTCGGCCAGCTCGGGCGTCCAGCCGGTGTAGCCGTCCAGCTCCCGCTCGCGGCCCTTGAACACCTGGTGGTGGGCCTCGATGTCGAGGTCGGGGTGGGTCTCCCAGCCGGGCGTGCCCTCGACGCAATGGACCGGCCACGGGCCGCCGAGGTGGCGAAACGAGGAGTGGTCGGGCGGGTGGCTGTCGTGGGTGGTGACCACGGTCCGGAACCGGGGGGCGAGCCGGTTGATGACCGGCACCACCTGGTCCCCGTCGGGGACGGCCAGGCTGCCCCCTGGGCAGAAGTCGCGCTGCACGTCGACCACGACCAGCGCGTCGTCGCTCTGTGGCGAGAAGGCCATCGGGACTCCTTGGGGGTTGCGCTCACTGGACGGTTCGTTGACGAGGTGCCCGCTCCGCTGGCAGCCTGTATCCCCATGATCGTACCCATCGCGGACGTGCAGGCGACCGCGGCCGGCCACCGGGGCCCGGCCGCGCTCACCACCCGCGCCTGCGCGCCGATGGGCCTGGGCACGGGGAACTCGGCCGCCGGGCGCCCGCCGTGTCGGCAGGTCGCGGCCCAGGCCGCCCCGCGCTAGCGGGACCAGGCCGAGCCGCGGCCGCTTCCTCACCGTCGAACGAGCTGCCCGAGGAGGCATCCGTACACCATGGCCAATCGTGATCAGCTGCTGGTCTCCACCGACTGGCTGGCCGCCAACCTGGACGACCCCAACATCCGCGTGGTCGAGGTCGACGAGGACACCGACGCCTATGCCCGTGGCCACATCCGCGGGGCCGTCGCCGTCAACTGGAACACCGACCTCCAGGACCCGCTGCGCCGCGACTTCATCGCCCCCGAGCAGTTCGCCAAGCTTCAGGACACCCTCGGCATCACCCCCGAGACGACCGTGATCCTGTACGGGGGCAACAACAACTGGTTCGCCGCCTACGCCTACTGGTACTACAAGGTGTACGGGCACGGGCCGGTCAAGCTGCTCGACGGCGGCCGCAAGGCCTGGGAGCTGGAGGGCCGCGAGCTCACCACGGAACCGGCCGACGTCCAGTCGACCAGCGGTTACCCGGTGCGTGAGCCCGACACCTCGATCCGGGCCTTCCGCGACCAGGTGCTCGAGGCCGTCCGCACCGGCGAGGGCGCGGCCCTGGTCGACGTCCGCTCCCCCGAGGAGTTCCGCGGCGAGAAGCTCGCCCCCGACCACCTGCCCCAGGAGGCCGCCCAGCGACCGGGCCACATCCCGGGCGCGGTCAACATCCCCTGGGCCAAGTCGGTCGACGGTTCCACCGGCAAGTTCCTGACCGACGACCAGCTGGCCGAGCTGTACGGCGCCCAGGGCGTCGAGGCCGGCAAGGACGTGGTCGCCTACTGCCGGATCGGCGAGCGCTCGGCCCACACCTGGTTCGTGCTCCACGAGCTGCTCGGCTACCCGAAGGTCCGGAACTACGACGGCTCCTGGACCGAGTGGGGCAGCCTTGTCGGGGTCCCGATCGAGCGCTAGCCGCCCTCTCCGCCACCTCGCATTGCTGGCCGCCGGGCGGTCGGGCAGACTGCGGCCGTGGAGCCACCTGCCAACCTGCCCCCGCCCGGCCCGGCCGGCATAACCGAGGCCTCCGGGGCCGATCTTCGCGACGTCCTCGGCCAGCTGCCCGAGGGGGTGGCCGTCGTGGACGCCTCGGGCGGCCTGCTGTACGCCAACGCCGAGGCCGTCCGCATCTGGGGCTTCGACGACCCGGGCCAGGCGCCCCCGACGTTCCAGGACTTCGCGCCCTCCTTCGAGCTGCGCGACCCCGAGGGCGCGGCCATCCCGGTCGAGCAGTGGCCGGCGACCCGCGCCCTGGCCGGTGAGCGCCTGGACGGCCTCGAGTTCCAGCTCGTCCGCCGCGACGGCACCACCCGCTGGGTCCGCTGCGCCGGCGGGCCGGTCGAGCTCGAGGGCGGCCAGAGCGGCGCCTGGGTCAGCTTCCGCGACGTCGGGCGGGAGGAGGCGATCCTGCGCGAGCTGCGCGAGGAGCGGGACCTGGTCACCGCCCTGGTCGACCTGAACCCGCTGGCCGTCGCCGTGGCCCGCGCCCCCGACCTGGTCCTGGAGCTGGTCAACGACGTGGCCAAGGCGCTCCGGCCGGAGCTGGTGATGGTCGGCCGGCCGGTGACCGAGGTGTTCCCCGAGGCCGGGCCGGCCGGGTTCCTCGACCAGCTGCTCCAGGTGGCCGAGACCGGCCAGACGGTGTCGGTCGAGGACGCGGCGCTGGACTGGTGGGAGCCGGGCCAGCCCCGGTCGTTCTCCATGACCTTCGCCCGCCTGCCCCAGCCGAGCGGGCGGCCGACCCGGGTGCTGGTGATCGCCCGCGAGACCACCGCCGAGGTCACGGCCCGGGCCCGGGCCGAGGCGATCGCCGCCGAGCGCAGCCGGGACCTGTCGCGGGCCCGGGTGACCTCGGCCCGGCTTCGCAGCCTGGTCGACCTGGCCGCGGCCATCGCCTCGGTCGAGGACCTGGACACCCTGCTGTACCTGGTCACCGGGGAGGCGGCCCGGCTGCTGGGCTCGGACATGGCCAGCCTGTTCCTGCTCGATGAGCGGGGCGACGTGCTCATCGGCCGGGCCCACGTCGGCATGGACGACCAGGTCGTGCCGGGCCTGCGCATCGTCCTGGCCGAGTGGCCGGAGATGGCCGAGCTGGTCCGCACCGGCCGGCCGGCCGTCCACGTCCGGGCCGACCTGCTCCGGGGACCGGAGCAGCCCTACATCAAACGGTTCGGCATCCGTTCCTATGTCGCGGTGCGCCTCGGCAGCCCCGGCCGGCCGCTCGGGGTCCTGTTCGTCAACCACACCCGCCGGCACCGCTTCAGCCGGCCCGAGCTGGCCTTTGTCGAGACGCTGACCAGCTACCTGAGCGTCACCATCGAGCGGGCCCGGCTGGTCAGCGTGCTCCGCGAGGCCGTCACCTCCCTCCAGGCGGCGGTGCTGCCGGCCGACTTCCCGACCGTGCCCGGGCTGGACGCCGCCGCCCTGTACCGCTCGGCCAGCGAGGTGGCCCAGGTCGGGGGCGACTTCTACGACCTGTTCGCGCTCGATGACGGGCGGGTCGCGGCCGTCATCGGGGACGTCTGCGGCAAGGGGGTGGCGGCGGCCAGGCACACCGTCCGGCTCCGCTACGAGCTGCGCACCCTGCTCGAGGACGGGCGGCCGCCGGGCCGGGCCCTGACCGCGTTCAACCGCCGGGTCCGGGAGGAGTTCGTGGAGGACGAGTACGCGACCCTGCTGCTGCTGGTCCTGGATCCCGCGACCGGGGCGGTGAGCTGGTCGAGCGCCGGGCACCCGGCGCCCCTGGCCACCGGGGCCACCCCCAGGTCCCTGGCCTTCGCCGGGTCGCTGCCGGTCGGGCTGTTCGGCGACGCCACCTACCGGACGGCCCGGTTCACCCTGCCGCCGGCCCGCTGCCTGGTCCTCTACACCGACGGGGTGATCGAGGCCCGCAACCTCGACGGCCAGGAGTTCGGCACCGAGGGCCTGGAGGCGGCCGCCCCGGCGGTGGCGGCCAGCGCCGCCGCCGTGGCCGAGGTCGTCCTCAAGCAGGTCCTCAGCCACTCCGGCGGGCACCTCGACGACGACGCCGCCGTGCTGGTCCTGCGCCGCGTCCCGGCGTCGCCGTAGCTGCTTGTGGGCGGTGCCGGCCCGGAGGTAGCATGCCTCGCTGGCTGGGCAGGGAACTCGCGACGGATCGGGGGGAAGCCACGTCCACCCTGTCCTCGCTGCCGGCGGAGGCCGGTCGGCCCGACGCCACCCAGGCCGTGCTGGACGTGGCGGTCCCGGTCCACAACGAGGAAGCCGACCTGGAACCGTGCGTGCGCCGCCTCCTGGCGCACCTGCGGGCCAACTTCCCGTACCCGTTCCGGATCACCATCGCCGACAACGCCAGCACCGACACCACCCTGGAGGTGGCCAGGGGCCTGGCGCGGGAGCTGCCCGAGGTCATCGCCGTCCACCTCGACGCCAAGGGACGGGGGCGGGCGCTGCGGGCGGTCTGGTCGGCCTCGGACGCGCGGGTGCTCGCCTACATGGACGCCGACCTGTCGACCGACCTGGCCGCGCTGCTGCCCCTGGTCGCGCCCCTGATCTCGGGGCACTCGGACCTCGCCATCGGCTCGCGCCTGACGCGGGGCTCGCGGGTGGTCAGGGGCATCCGGCGGGAGGTCATCTCGCGCGGCTACAACCTGCTGCTGCGGGGCACGCTGGCCGCCCGCTTCTCGGACGCCCAGTGCGGCTTCAAGGCGATCCGCAAGGACGTCGCCGACCGGCTGCTGCCCCATGTCGAGGACACGGGCTGGTTCTTCGACACCGAGCTGCTGGTCCTGGCCGAGCGGACGGGGCTCCGCATCCACGAGGTGCCGGTGGACTGGATCGACGACCCCGACAGCCGGGTCGACCTCCTCGCCACCGCGGTGGCCGACCTCAAGGGCATCGTCCGGGTCGGCCGGGCGCTGGCCACCGGCGCCCTGCCGGTTGGTCAGCTTCGCGCCCAGCTCGGCCGGGCGCCGCTAGAGCCGGACACGCCGGGGGTGCCGGTGGGCCTGACCCGGCAGCTCGTCCGGTTCGCCGCCGTGGGCACGGCCAGCACCCTGACCTATGTGGCCCTGTACGCGCTGCTGCGCCAGGGCCTCGGTGCGCAGGCCACCAACCTGGCCGCGCTGCTCGTCACCGCCGTGGCCAACACCGCGGCCAACCGGCGGCTGACCTTCGGGACGGCCGGCGGGCGGAAGGCCGGGCGCCACCAGTTCCGCGGGCTGCCCGTGTTCCTGCTCGCCCTGGCCCTCACCAGCGGGGCCCTCTTCGGGCTGCAGGCGGCCGTGCCCTCGCCGGGCCTTGCCCTGGAGCTGGCGGTGCTGACCGCGGCCAACCTGGCCGCGGCCGTCCTCCGCTTTGTGCTGCTGCGCTCGTTCGTGTTCCGGTCCCGCCGGCGGCCGGCAACATGAACCTGTCCCTGAACCGGCGGGGCCCGGCCGAGCGACCGCCGGCGGGCGACGACCCTCGCCCGGACGGCGGCCCCCGGCCGCCCGCCGACCGGCGTCGTGGCATCCGCTTCCCGCTCCTCGCCTTCGGGACGGCGACGCTGGCGACGGTCGCCATGGCCGTGGCCGTGGCCAGGGTCACCGGGCGGTCGGTGCTGGGGATCCTCTCCCGCTCGGACGGCGGCTGGTACCTCGCGATCGCCGAGCGCGGCTACCCCGAGGCCGTGCCCGCCGGGGTCGGCGACCAGGCCCAGAGCACGCTGGCCTTCTTCCCCGGATACCCGCTCCTCATCCAGGCGGCGTCGCTGACGGGGCTGCCGCCGGCGCTCGCCGGGATCGTGGTCGCGACCCTGGCCGGGGCGGCCGCCAGCGTCGTGCTGTGGCTGCTGGCGGAGCGCGTCGCCGACGCCAGGACGGCCAACCGGGCCGTTCTGCTGTTCTGCTTCTTCCCCCCGGCCTTCGTGCTCCCCATGGTGTACAGCGAGGCGTTGTTCTTCCTGCTCGTCGGGACCTGCCTGCTCCAGCTCATCCGGGAGCGCTGGCCGACGGCCGGGATGGCGGCGGCGCTGGCCGGGCTGGTGCGGCCCACCGGTCTGGTGCTGACGCTGTGCTGCGGGTGGGCGGCCCTGGCCGCCATCAGGCGCCGGCGCTCCTGGAGGCCGGCGATCGCGCCCCTGCTGGCCCCGACCGGCACGCTGGCCTTCTTCGCCTACCTCCAGGTCCACACCGGGGACTGGCTCGCCTACGTCCATGCCACCAGGCAGGGTTGGGGCCAGGGCTTCGACTTCGGCGCCTCCACCCTCCGCACCCTTCAGCAGGTCGTCGCCGATCGCCAGTTCGGCCTGTACATCGTGATGCTGGGGGTCACCGCGGCCGCCGTCGTCGTGGCCGGATACCTGCTGGTCCGCTGGCCGCTGCCGGCGCCGGTCCTGATCTATGTGGCCGGGACGGCCGGGATCGCCCTGTTGAGCAGCAACATCACCTCGCTGCCGCGCTACCTGCTGGCCGCCTTCCCCGTGCTCATCCCGGTGGCCCGGCAGCTCTCCGACGAGAGCTACCCGATGGTGGTGGCGGCCTCGGCGACGCTCATGGCCACCCTGTTCTGGACCACCAGCCTGGTGCCGTGGCTGGCCCCGTAACCGGCCGGCTCAGGTGGCGGCCCGGCGGGCCAGCAGCCGGTAGGCGAGGAACCCGGCCGCGGTCCCCAGGGTGTTGGCCAGCACGTCGTTGACGTCGGGCCGGCGGATCCCCGGAAAGGCCAGCTGGGAGAGCTCGACCGCCGCCGACAGGAGGAACCCGGCGGCCACGGTCCGCCACAGCCGGTCCAGGCGGGGCGCCAGCAGGGGCAGGAGGAACCCGAGGGGGACGAACAGGGCCACGTTGCCGGCCGCGCCGGCGATGGTGGCCAGCGGCCGGTCGCCGTCGCGCAGGTTGACGACCAGGTTCCAGACCGGCACCAGCTGGGGCCGCCAGTTGTTGCGGTGGCGGGCCAGGTCGCCGCGCCAGCGGATCGGAGCCACGGTGACCACGAACAGCGCGGCGGCGTAGGCGGCGGCCGCCGTCCGGACGGCCAGGGCGGGGATCGGGGGCGACCGCCGGCCGGCCACCCGCGGGGTGGTCACCGCTCGGGCGGTGGCAGCTGGCGCGGCTCGTCGCCGGGCGGCCGGCCCCAGCCGGACGGGTGCCAACCGCTGGGCGGCCGTCCGCCGTTGGGGGTGATCGGCGGGCCCCACTCGGCGGTGGTCCGGGGAGTGGTCCGCAGCCGCCCCCAGTGCTGCTCGCCGCCGGCCCGGA
>DATABK010000440.1:0-5082 GCA_036259695.1 Actinomycetes bacterium
CCGCGGCGCTGGCTCGCAGCGCCGCCGGGGAGTGGCCGCGGGTTGCCGGGAGGTCTTGACGGGTAGGCGGGACGCTGGCGTGGTCTCGTCGTGCTGGAGGTGTCGATGCGCCCCGACCCCGCCGCCGGGAACGAAGTGGCCGGCTACCGGATCGTGGAGCAGGCCGGGAGCGGCGGCATGGGCGTGGTCTACCGGGCCGAGGAAACCGGCCTCGGCGGCCGGCCGGTGGCGCTCAAGCTGCTCCCGCCGGCCCTGGCCGGCGACCCCGACTTCCGGGCCCGGTTCCTGCGCGAGATGCGGGTCGCCGCCGCCATCGACCACCCCAACATCGTCCCCATCTACCGCGCCGGCGAGGACCGCGGCCAGCTGTACCTGGCCATGCGCTACGTCCACGCCTCCGACCTGCGCCGCGTCCTCGAGACCGAGGGCCGGCTCGACCCCGTCCGGACCCTGGCCATCCTCGACCAGGTGGCCAGGGCCCTCGACGCCGCCCACGCCCGCGGGCTGGTCCACCGCGACGTCAAGCCGGGCAACATCCTGCTCGCCCCACCGGTCCTTGACGGCGACCCCGAGCACGTCTATCTGGTCGACTTCGGCCTGGCCAGGTCCGAGAGCGACGACCGCTCCCTCGGCGGCGCCGGCTCCTTCCTCGGCACTCCCAGATACGCGGCCCCCGAACAGGCCGCCGGCCGCCCCGTCGACGGCCGCACCGACGGCTACGCCCTCGGCTGCGTGCTCTACGAATGCCTGACCGGCCAGCCCCCGTTCCCCGGCCGGTCGGGCGAAGCCGTCCTCCTCGCCCACCTCGAAGCACCTCCGCCCAGGGTCACCACCCTCCGCCCCGACCTCCCCCCGGCAATCGACCAGGTCGTCACCCGGGCGATGGCCAAGAGCCCCGCCGACCGGTTCCCGAGCTGCCGGGCCTTGGTCACCGCGGCGCGCCAAGCCCTCACCCAAGCGCCGCGGAGCACCGGACCTTCACCGACCCAGCCCCCGCCGTCCCCGACCCCACGCACCCCGGAACCCCACCCACCGATCCCGGGGCCCCCGAATCGGGAGGGTAGCCCGGCGCCGGAAGCGGTGCCGCCGGTTGTCCACACCCCCAAACCGCCATCCGACCGGGCCCGTTGGCCGGCCCCGGCGGCCGCCCTCGAGGGCTACCTGCCGCTGCGACGGCCGGCGCGGCGAGCCCGGGTCGCGCTGTGGCTGTCGATGCTGCTCGCCCTGGCCAGCGCCGTTGCCAACCTCGGCGACACCGGGGCGGCCAGGCGGCTGGCCGGCGAGGGCGCCTCCACCGGCGACCTCTATCTGTGGGTCGGCGCGGTCCAGGCGACCTGGTTCCTGATCACCGCCGGGCTCTGGCTGGCCTGGTTCCGGCGCGCCTACCTGAACCTGCCGGCCCTGGGGGCTCGGCGCCTGCGCTACCGTCCCTGGTGGGCGGTCGGAGCCTGGCTGCTCCCGGTGTTCAGCCTGTTCCGTCCCAAGCAGGTGCTGAACGACATCTGGCGGGCCAGCGACCCCGACCTGCCCCTCGACCAGCCCGACGCCTGGCGCAAGCGCCCAGTCCCCGAGCTCCTCGGCTGGTGGTGGCTGGCCTTCCTGGCCTCGATCCTGGTCCGGAGCATCACCACCGAGGCCGTCCACGCCGCCGCCGACCTGATGCTCCTCGGCCTCCTGCCCGAGCAGCTCGACCGCTTCCAGCCCTCGGCCGGCATGCAGATCATGGCCGACCTGCTCACCGTCCTCTGCGGCCTCCTCGCCCTGCGGGTCGTCCGCCGCACCACCGCCCGCCAGCACGACCGCGCCACCCGCCTGGCCGCCACCGGCGCCCTGGCCCGCCGCTAGAATCGCGGCCGCTGCCGAACACCCGGGAGGGACCGCTGGTGGGTGAGTTCGTACGTCTGGAGGTCGACGAGGCGAACCGGGTCGGGACCATTCGGCTCGACCGGCCGCCTGTCAACGCGCTCAACGCCCAGATCCAGCAGGAGCTGCTGGAGGCGGCGGACGAGGCCGGGCGGGACGAGCGGGTCGGGGCGGTCGTGCTCTGGGGTGGCGAGAAGGTGTTCGCCGCCGGGGCCGACATCAAGGAGATGAACGGGCGCAGCTTCGCCGAGATCTCGTCCCGGGCGACCGACCTCGGGCACGCCTGTGACGCCCTGGCCCGCATCCCCAAGGTGGTGATCGCCGCCGTCAACGGCTACGCCCTCGGAGGTGGCTGCGAGGTCGCCCTGACGGCCGACTTCCGGTTCGCGGCCGAGGACGCCACGTTCGGGCAGCCCGAGATCCTGCTCGGCATCATCCCCGGGGCCGGCGGCACCCAGCGGCTGCCCCGCCTGGTCGGGCCGTCCAGAGCCAAGGAGATGGTCTACTCGGGCCGCTTCTACGGCGCCGCCGAGTGCAAGGCGATGGGCCTGGTCGACCAGGTCCACCCGGCCGCCGAGGTCTACCAGCGGGCCTGCGACGCCGCCGCCGGCTACGCCAAGGGCCCCGGCCTGGCCCTGCGGGCGGCCAAGCAGGTCATCGACGCCGGCCTGGAGGTCAACCTCGACGCCGGGCTGCTGCTGGAGCGCCAGGCCTTCTCCTCCCTGTTCGCCACCGAGGACACGGCCGAGGGCATGGCCTCGTTCGTGGCCAACGGCCCCGGCAAGGCGGCCTTCAGGAACCGCTAGCCCGGAGGGCCTCGGCGGCCCGGTCGGGGTCGACGACGTTGATGATCACCCCGGTGCCGAGCTCGAACCCGCCGTAGGTGGTGAGGCGGGGGAGCAGGTGCAGGTGCCAGTGGAAGTCGTCCACGCCGGGTGGGGCCGAGTGCAGGACCAGGTTGTAGGGAGCGTGGTCGCCGGCGACCCTGTGGAAGCGCCGCAGCAGGTCGCGCAGGGCGGTGGCCATGGCGGTGTCGTCGGCGGCGTCGCCCTCCTCGAAGCGGGGCCGGTGGGCCGCCGGCAGCAGCAGGGCCTCCAACGGGGCCGCCGACGCCCACGGGCAGATGACCAGCAGGTCGCCGGTCGTGCCGACCAGCCGCGGGCCGGCCCGCTCGGCGGCGACGGTCGCGCAGGCCGCGCAGGCCTCGCCGGCCAGCCGGTCCAGCTCGGCCTGGATGCGGTCGGGCCGGCCGGCGGTCGCGAACACCTGGCTGTGCGGGTGCTCCAGGGAGGCCCCGGCGGTGCGGCCCTGGTTGACGATGACCAGCACCGCCCCGAACGCCTGGTCACGGTGAGCGGTCAGCCGGGCCCGCCAGGCGGCCATGGCCCGCGCCACCTCGGGCACCTCCAGGTCGGCCAGGGTGGCCTGGTGGTCAGGGTTGTGGATGACGACCTCGTGGACCCCGGCCGTCGGCGCCGACCGGTACAACCCGCCGTTGTGCTTCGCCGAGGTCACGGGGCCGGCGAAGGCCGGGAACTTGTTCGGGACGACCCGGACGTGCCAGCCGGGCTTGTCGGCCCCGGTGCCCGGGTCGCGGTCGGCCCAGACCTCGGGCGGGGTCATGTGCTCGTTACCTGGGCAGAACGGGCAGCCGAGCGGCCCCCGCGGGGTGCCGACGTCTCGCAGGAACGCCTCCGGCCGGGCCGCCCGACCCGCCGTGATCGCCACCCAGCCGCCGCCGAGCGGGTCTTGGCGCAGCTCACCAGGGGCGTTGGGCAGTGCCGGCGGTGGCAGGATGCGGGTCATGGGCCCGCAGCCTAGAGCATCTGGGCGCAGCGGGTGTGTGGACAGCCCGCGCAAAGGGTCGGCCCGTTGCGGCATCATGGTCGGCGGCCCGGACACCGTCCGGCACCGGCCATTCCCTGGAGGCAGCGTTGAAGATCCTGGTCACCGTCAAGCGCGTGCCCGACACGGCCGCCGAGAAGCGGCTTGACCCGGCGGACAAGACGCTCGACCGCGAGTCGGTCGAGACGATCCTGAACCCGGTCGACGAGTACGCCGTCGAGGAGGCCCTGCGGCTCAAGGAGCAGCACGGCGGCGAGGTCGTGGTCCTCTGCATGGGCCCGGACTCGGCTCTGGCCACGGTGCGCAAGGCGCTGTCCATGGGCCCGGACGCGGCCGTGCACGTCCACGACGACGCCCTCCACGGGTCCTGCGCGTTCAACACGGCCAAGGTCCTCCAGGCCGCCATTCGGCAGGTCGAGCCGGACGTGGTCATCTGCGGGTCGGAGTCGACCGACGCCCGCACCTCCCTGGTCCCGAGCGCCCTGGCCGAGTACCTGGGCTGGCCCGGCCTGACCGGGGCCAAGCAGCTGGAGGTGGACGGCGGGACCGTCCGCGTCCACCGTGAGACCGAGAACGGCTACGACGTGGTCGAGGCCGACGGACCGGCCGTGGTCAGCGTGGTCAAGGGCATCAACGAGCCCCGCTACCCGTCGTTCAAGGGCATCATGGCCGCCAAGTCCAAGCCGGTGACCGACTACACCCTGGCCGACCTGGGTATTGACCCGGGTGAGGTCGGCACCGCCGGCGCCACCACCGAGGTCGTCGACTTCGCCCCCCGGCCCCCGAGGCAGGCGGGTCAGCAGGTCAAGGACCCTGGGGACGGCAGCGCCGCCGTCGAGCTTGCCGAGTTCCTGGCCAGCCACAAGTTCATCTGAGATCGGGGAGCGTAACGCGATGCCGCGAGTTCTCGTTCTGGTCGAGCATGAGGACGGCGCCACCAAGAAGGTGACGTACGAGATGCTGACCAAGGCGCGCGACCTCGGCGAGCCGGTGGCTCTGTTCGTGGGCGAGGGGCTGGACGCGGCCCGTGAGGGCCTGGCCCGCCACGGCGCCACCGCCGTCTACGCCGCCGGCGGCGACAACCGGCTGCCCGGGCCGCTCACCGGGGCGCTCGCGGCCGCCGCCGACCGGGCCGAGCCGGCCGTGGTGCTGGTCGCGGCCACCCCCCTGGGCAAGGACGCCGGGGCCAGGCTGGCCGCCCGCCGGGGCTGGGGGATGCTGGCCGACATTGTCGACCTCGACGCCGACCTGGTCGCGACCCAGAACGTCTTCGGCGGGGCCACCACCGTGCGCTCTCGGGTCCGCACCGGCACCCCGGTGCTGGCCGTCAAGCCCAACTCCTTCCCCGTCCAGGAGGCCTCGGCCGAGCCCGAG
>DATABK010000441.1:0-2334 GCA_036259695.1 Actinomycetes bacterium
CCGCCGCACCCTGGACGGCCCCGTCGCCGCCGAACCCGCGGTCGGCCGGCACGGCTCCCCGGTCAAGGTCCTGGGGCACGGCGCCCTTGGCCGCGGCCTGCCAAGCCACCTCGCGCATGGGGGCCGAGACGTCGAAGCCGGCCGGGGCCGTGAACCTGGGGGTGGAGGCCCCGGCGGCGGGCGCCGGTGCGGCCGGTGACGCGCCCAGGGCGGTGCCAAGTGGTGCCGAGACGAGCAGACCGGTGACAAGCAGCAGCGGGGCGAGCAGGCGGACCCGTCTCGTCCGCACCCGTATCCTCACGGTGAGCCCCTTTCCTCTGAGCATGTGGCCAGACGGCGTCGTTGCCGGGTGGCACCCGGACACTCGACTATTAGGGCATTACGGTACGTATAAGAACAGACTTCACAGAACGCACACAGTGCGCGAGAATCCTTGGCTCGCCCGAACTACCCGGGCAGCGCTCTCGTGTAGATGTCGGTGCCCTGCCCGGCGGGGACCAGCTCCCGGACGTCGTCGCCGGTGCTCGGCGAGAAGATCGGGTTGCGGGTGTCGGTCCAGATCGGGTGGGCGGTCCCGTCCGACCCGACGGCCAGGCCCATGTAATCGCCGAGGAACACCCCGGTGCTCGCCCCGGCCTCAGGGAACTCCTGGGTCGGCGGGAGGGTGCGGTTGGTGACCCGGACGTGGTCGCCGTTGCTCCGGCGCATCGTGATGTCGAAGTCCCCGGTCTCCTGGGCGTTCCCGTACTTGCGGTCGTAGTAGGCGACCGTCACCCGGCCGGTCTTCGGGTTGTGAGCCGCCCACTGCCACCACTGGTCGGCCAGGTGGCCGGGACGCTCGTCGCTGACCGATGGCAGCTCCCAGACCGGGGTGGTGGTTCCGGTGAAGCTGGCCCCGGCGTCGGTCGAGACGCTGAGGACGATGTCGTTGTTGCAGCCGCCGGGCTCGCCGACCCCCTCGTACAGGGGCAGGCCGGTGTCGGGGCTGAACCCGGCGGGGGCGCAGTTGCCCCGCTCCGGGTTGGAGTGGCGGTTCAGGTAGCTGCCGAGGGTGACGACGATCCGGCTGTTGCTGGTGGCGACCGCCGACGGATAGTTGGTGGCCCGGAAGATGCTGCGGTCGCTGAGCGGCGCCGTCGGCACGCACGAGCGGCCGGGGTCGTGGCCGGTGTAGGTGAGGCAGTCGGGCAGGTCGTAGAAGTCGCTCGCCTTGACCGGCGGGCCGAAGCTGGCCCCGCCGTCGGTCGACTTCACGATCAGGATCTGGCTGCGGTTGTCGTCGCCCGCCACGGCGTTGTTGAAGTTCTGGAAGACCACGTACAGGTCCCCGTTGGGGGCGGTGAAGGGCAGCGGGAACTGGTTGGCGTCACAGGTCCCGGCCGGGGCGCCGCTGAAGTTGACCGGGCACAGCTCGGGCGAGGTGCCGCTGATGGCTGGCACCAGGTTCCAGGTCGCCCCGTGGTCGTCGGACCAGGCGAACCCGATCGGGTCGGCCGAGAAGTCGGCGTTGTACTCGGCCCAGGCGACGTAGATGCGGTCGCGGAACCGGCTCCTCCTGGAGGTGTCGATGGCCATGTAGGGCTTGTCGAGCAGGCCGATCGCCCCGGTGCCGTCGTCCTGCTTGACGATGCTGGCCGGGAAGTTCCACGACGCCCCGCCGTTGGCCGAGCGGAACAGCACCAGCGCGCTGGCCGCACTCTCGACGTCGCTGGCCGGCGGGGCCCGGTTGAACGCCAGGCAGAACAGATACGCCTCGCCGCTGGAGTCGAAGGCCACCGACGGGTCGCCGGAGGCGTCCCAGTAGTGGCGGGCCTGGGTGAACCCGGGGGCGGTGAAGCTCAGCGGGGCCAGCTCGCTGCCCCAGTGGCGGCCGCCGTCAAAGCTCCAGTCGGCCCCGCAGGCGCCGTCGCCGCGGCGGTAGTCGTTCTGGCCGGCCAGCAGGTGGCGCGGGTTCTTGGGGCTGACGGCGATGGTGGTCTCGTTCTGGCCCTGACCGCGGCCGAGGAACGCGGCCTCGCTCTGGTTGGTGCATTCCTGGTTGACGCGGACGTTTCCGCCATCGACGTCGTTGCAGCCGCTGGTGCCCGAGACCGACGGACCTGGCACCGAGCCGCCCCCGGGGGCGTCGGCGGTGGCCGCCCGGGCGCCGGCCCGGCCGGCGGCGGAGGCGGCGGAATCGGGGTCGACGGCCACCACCCCCGAGGGGCCGAAGCGGTTGGTCTCGGGCTTGGCCGGCCGGCCGGCGGCCGGCAGCATCGTCGACCCGGCCAGCAGGGCCAGCAGCAGGCTGGCCACCAGGGCGACGGGGACGGCGGTACGAGGATCAGGACGGCG
>DATABK010000442.1:0-5253 GCA_036259695.1 Actinomycetes bacterium
CGGTCCCGGCCCGCCGAGCTGCTCGTGGTCGAACAGGGCCGGCTGCCCGGACCCACCACCCCACCGGGGGGCCACCCCGGCGGCCCGGGTCGGGTCGTCGGGAACCGGCAGGCCCTGCAGGCGGGCCCAGGCGGCCGGTACCCACCGGGGCTCGCCCCAGCGGCCGGCGGCGGCGAGCAGGATCCCCTCGGTCAGGCCGAGGTCGTGGCCGCGGTCGACCCGAACTCCGGCCGACAGCAGGGCCGGGTACAGCTCGGCGGCGGCCGCCCAGACCCAGCGCGGCCGGGCGGCCCGCTCGCGCTCGGCCACGGCGGCGGCCAGGTCCCGGACCGGCTCCGGCGGGCCCTTGGGCGTGCCGTCCTCGGCGAGGGCCTGGAGCAGCCCCCCACCCTCGGCACCGACCACGGCGACCCGCATGGGGCCAGTCTGCCCGTGTCCAGCGACAGCCGGGTCAGCGCTTGACGATCACCAGCTCCAGGCCGGGGGCGATCTGGCTCGGGTTGGGGACCACGTCGCGGTTGAGCCGGTGGATCTCCGGCCAGCGGTTGGCGTCCCCGAGCTTGCTCTTGGCGATGCCCGACAGCGTGTCGCCCCGCTTGACCTTGTAGAGCTGCGGCTTGGGCTGCATCGGGGCCGCCGGCAGGGTCAGGACCTGCCCGACGGTGAGCCGGTCGCGGTGGCGGATCTTGGCCCGGTTGAGCACGAACAGCTCTGGCCAGCGGTTGGCGTCGCCGAGCTTGCTCTTGGCGATGCCGGACAGGCTGTCGCCCGCCTTGACCTTGTAGGTCTTGGGCGCGGCTCCGCCCCCGACGACCTTGGCGAACCGCAGCAGGTCGGCCAGCTCGAACCGGCCCGGCTTGGCCGAGGGCAGCGACGGCACCCAGCCGGGCGTGGCCAGGATGGAGTCGGTGCTGCGCCGGACCAGGCCGACCAGCACCTCGGCGACCAGGGTGCTGCCGACCGGGCCGAGGCGCTGGCCGCCGTGGTGCCTGGCCTCGGCGAGCAGGTAGTACCAGAGCGGCGTCCGCTCCAGGAACCCGGAGGTCTTCAGCACGTGGGCCTGGCGCTCGCTGGCCGCGGCCGCCTCCAGCTCGGCCTGGGTCAGGACCGGCAGGCCGAACCGGCCGGCCAGGGCCTGCCCGGTCGGCAGCCGCAGCGCGTAGCCGCGCAGCAGGTTGCGGATGGCCAGGTGGGCGGCCTCGGACGGCTCCTCGAGCGTGCCGTCGACCTTCCGGAGCTGGAACAGGCCCTGGGACAGCTTGGTGTCGAACTTGCGGGCTTTGTTCTTGCCGCCGCCGGGGGCGATGAAGCGCTCCCACTGGATGATCCAGTTGTCGGGCAGGGTGTCGAAGTCGCCCAGCTCGCCGCTGAGGGCGGTGAAGGTGAACAGCAGGTCGAGGGTGGCGTCGGGGAAGTTGAGGTTGAAGTCGTAGGTCTCCCGGATCATGGTGTGGCCGAAGCGGAACCCGGCCACGGTGAACTCGAGCGGCAGGAAGAACGGCTCCCCCGTGGCGTCGTAGAAGCGGTTCCCGCCACCGATGACCTCGTCCACGATCGCCGGGTCGGCGATCCGCTTGAGGAAGTCGTGGAGGACGATCTGCTGGTAGTGCTGGCGCAGCAGCCGCCGCGCCTCCTCGAAGGTTCGGCCCTGGTCGACCAGGCGGTTGTGGGCCTTCAGGAAGGCCAGGTGGAGCTGGGCGACGATCAGGTTCTCGTCGTTGCGGGGGTCGCCGATGAACGCCGCCCGGTCGTTCTCCGGGTCGCCGGGCTTGCGCTTGTCGCGGGGCAGGTCGTTGTCGTCGCCCTTGCCCGGCGGCCGCTTGGTCGGCACCGAGGTCCCGTTCAGCTTGGTGACCTTGCCGATCAGCATCTTGGCCCGGTTGGCCGGATCACGCTTGGCCGGCGGGGCGTACAGGCTGTCCAGCTCCAGGATGGCCGTGCGCGTGTTCTTGAGGTCCTCGCGGATCCGGTCCAGCGGCAGCGGGGTCAGGCCGGGGGCGACCAGCTTGGTGGTGGAGATGGAGCTGGTCTCGAAGGTGATGTCGTGGTCCACGAACTGGCCGAAGTAGGTGTAGACGGCCGGGACCTTGCCGTCGCCGGTGGCCGGCCCGGGGTCGACCATCGCCCGGCCGAGCTCGTTCAGGCGCTTGACCGTGGTCGCCGACCGGGGCAGCAGGTTGGCCGGGTCGTCCTGGAGCTCGGGGAACAGGAAGTCGAAGTCGTTCAGGACCAGCGGGGCCGCGACCGCGAAGCCGAGGGCGACCTCACCGGCCCGGTCGGCCAGGGCCTCGTGGGCCTCCCGGAGCTGGTCCGGCGGGGCCGACGATCCGTGCGCAACCCTTGGCATGGCCGGAGGTTCTCATACAACCCAAGCCCCGGCAATCCCCCCGCGGAGGATCCTCCTCGGCCGTCGGGGAGGGGTGGGAGACTCCGGGCGTGGTCATGGTGGCTGATCGACCACCGGCCTGCCCGGGTTGAGCGACCCGTCCCAAGTCAACAGAGGAGCGGCGATGAGCTTCGTCACCGAGAACCAGCCGGACGGCACCCCGACCTGGATCGACCTCGGCATCCCCGACCTGCAGGGGGCCATGCGGTTCTACGGGGCCACCTTCGGCTGGGACTTCGAGGTCGGGCCGCCGGAGCTGATGCGCTACACCCAGTGCCTGCTCGGCGGGCGGCGGGTGGCCGCCCTGGCCGAGAGCCACGACCCGCAGGCCGCCGGGCACTGGTGGAACGTGTACCTGGCCACCGGCGACTGCCACGCCACCACCCGGCGGGTCACCGACGCCGGCGGCACCATCGTCCAGGAGCCGGTGGACGTCCCCGGCCAGGGCCGGATGGCGATCGTCAAGGACCCGACCGGGGCCCAGTTCGGCCTCTGGGAGGGCCGCGGCTTCGTCGGCTGCGAGGTCGTGAACGAGCCCGGGTCGCTGGTCCGCAACGACCTGGTCACCCCGGATCCGGAGCCGGCCCGGGCGTTCTATGTGGCGGTGTTCGGGTTCACCCTCGACGGCAACCCGGACGTCCCCGAGTTCGACTTCACCTTCCTGCGCCGCCCCGACGGCCACGAGGTCGGCGGGATCATGGGCGTCCCCGGGGTGCCGTCGTCGTCGTGGGCGACCACCTTCGAGGTTGCCGACACCGACGCCGTGGTCGCCCGGGCGGCCGAGGCCGGCGGCAGTCCCGGGGCGGCCGAGGACTTCGTCTACGGCCGCATGGCCACCATCACCGACCCGTTCGGGGCCGAGTTCTCGGTGATCGCCCGCCCCGAGCCTCAGCGCGGCTGACCGGCCCGGCCGACCAGGAACCAGGTGACCAGCTCGCCCTTGCCCTTGACCTGGACCGGGCCGCGGCGCTCGAACCGGTAGGGGCCGCCGCGGAGCCGCCGTCGGACGCGGTCGGTGACCTGGATGCAGCCGGGCACCCCGTTGGACTCCATCCGGCTGGCCACATTGACGGTGTCGCCCCACAGGTCGTAGCTGAACTTGCTGGTCCCGATCACCCCGGCCACCACCGGGCCGGTGTCGATGCCGATGCGGACCTGGAGCGGCCGGCCGCCCGGGTCGAGGTGGCGGGGCACCTCCTCGCGGACGGCCAGAGCCATGTCGGCCACGGCCTCGGCGTGGTCGGGCCGCGGCTGGGGCAGCCCGCCGACCGCCATGTAGGCGTCGCCGACGGTCTTGATCTTCTCCAGCCCGTGCCGCTCGGCCAGCCGGTCGAGGGCGGTGAAGAGCTCGTCCAGAACCCGCACGACCCGCTCGGGGGTCGTGTCCTGGCTGCGCCGGGTGAAGTCGACCAGGTCGGCGAAGAGGACGGTCACCTCCGGGAAGCCGTCGGCGATGACCTCCTCGCCCTGCTTGAGCCGGGCCGCGATCGGGGCCGGGAGGACGTTGAGCAGCAGCCGCTCGGACCGCTCCCGCTCGGCCAGGAGCAGCCGGTGCTCGGCGTCCAGGGCCCGGCGGCCGCGGATCGCCTCCCCCAGCAGCAGCACCGCGGCCAGCAGGGCCAGGTCGGAGAGGGCGCCGCCGACCAGCCGGGTGGCGAAGCCCTCCGGGAGGTCGGACACGGCCAGGAAGATCAGCGGGGTGGCGCCGAACCAGACGGCGACGGCCAGGGCCCAGCCCCGCCGGCCGGCCGCCCAGGCGGTGGCCAGGGCGACCGACAGGGGCACGGCCGAGAACAGGCCCGGGTACTCGAACCGGTTGTAGTAGACCAGGGTCGCCGCCGAGGCCAGCAGCACGGCCAGGGGCCAGCGGCGCCGGAACAGGGACAGGGCGGCGATCAGCAGCCCGAGGCCGTAGGCGCGGGCGTCGGGTGGCTGGCCCTGGGCCGGCGAGACGTTGATGGCGACGGTGATCGCGGCCGCCAGGAGCACCGCCAGCCCCGCGTCCACCACCGGGGCGGGCAGCCGCCGCAGTCTCGCGTGCCAGGACCTCCAGGCCATGCCCGGCACCTTACGCCCGGGTCCCCGGGGCCTGGGTCAGGTCAAGGGGAGCAACCGCACGGCGAAGCTGGCCGGGGCGGGGTCGAGGCGGTAGGCGGGGAGGACGCCCGGTCCGCAGGAGGCCGAGCCGATGCCCTGCTGGGCCAGGTCGAGGTTGACCCAGACGCGGTCGTCGGGGGCGAGGTCGGTGGGGTGACGGGCCTGGTCGAGGTGCTCGCTGGTCCAGGGCCGGACGGTCAGGTCGACGGTCGGCTCCCCCTCGACCCGCAGGCCCCGCCCGGCCCCGTCGGTCAGGGTGGCCCAGCGCACGTCACGGCGGTTCCCGTTCTCCTGGGGGAACAGGTAGGGGGTCTGGAGCTCCTCGACCGTGGCCACGAAGCGGCCGACCCGGGCCGCGAGCCCGGTGTCGGCGTAGGCCTCCCCGGGCCCGCGGCCGAACCACTCCACCCGGCGAAGGCCGTCCGGCACGGCCATGCGCAGCCCCACCCGTGGCAGCGGGCAGGGCCAGTCTCCCTCGGGAACGATCGAGACCTCCAGGCGCAGCCCGCCGTCGACGGCCGTCCACCGGTAGGTGGCGGCGACCCCGAGGTCGGTCGCCGCCGGCGCCACCCTGGTCCGCACGACCAGGGTGCCGTCCTCTGCCGCCACCTGGTCGACCCGGTGCTGCAGCCGGTGCAGCCCAAGCTTCCGCCACAGCGGCTCCAGGGCCACCTCCCCGTGATACCCCCGGTCGTTGTCGGTCGGTGCCCGCCACAGATCAAGCCGCGGCCCCGTCACCACCAGGTCGCCGAGCCGGACCAGCTCCCCGG
>DATABK010000443.1:0-6409 GCA_036259695.1 Actinomycetes bacterium
GAGGTCGGGCTGGGCGTCGAGGAAGAAACGGTAGTAGTACTGGCCGGTCGCCTCGTCCCAGCACCAGGCGCTCTGGCCCGCGTACCCGATCCAGTTGGTCGGCGGGCCGCCGTACGGGGCCGGGTCGCGCCACACGTACCAGTCGCGCTTGGGGTCGTCGCGGCCCGAGCGCGACTGGTACGTCTGGCGCGACCCGGCCCCGGACGGCGGCCCGCCGACCAACTGGGTGGGGTACGCGGGCCAGAGCGCCTGGTGCTGGGACGAGGCGACCGGCCAGTACTACTACCGTTTCTTCCTCGACGCCCAGCCCGACCTCAACTGGCGCAACCCGGAGGTCCAGGAGGCGATGTTCGACACGCTGCGGTTCTGGCTGGAGCGGGGGGTGGACGGGTTCCGGATCGACGTGCTCTCGCTGCTGGTCGAGGACGACCAGCTGCGCGACAACCCGGTCAACCCCAACTTCCGCGAGGGCGACTGGCCCTACCTGCGCCAGCACTTTACGTACACCCACGACCGGCCCGAGTCCCGCGAGCTGGCCATGCGGATCCGCAAGGTCGTTGACGAGTACGGCGACGACAAGGTCCTGCTGGCCGAGCTGGTCGTGCCGATCGAGGCCCTCGCCGCCTACCACGGCCCCGACGGCCACGGGATCCAGGTCCCGTTGAACTTCGAGCTGCTGGAGGCGGACTGGAACGCCCGCGGGATCGCCGCGTTCGTCGACCGCTACCTGGCCGTGCTGCCCCCCGGGGCCTGGCCGAACTGGGTGCTCGGCAACCACGACACCCCGAGGGTGGCCTCCCGGCTCGGCCTGGGCCAGGCCCGGGTGGCCGCGATGCTGCTGCTCACCCTGCCCGGCACCCCGGTCCTGTACTACGGCGACGAGATCGGCATGACCGACGTGCCCGTCGCCCCCGACCAGGTCAGGGACCCGGTCGCGGCGCTGATCCCCGGCCGCGGGCGCGACCCGGAGCGGTCCCCGATGCGCTGGGACGACCGCCCCGGGGCCGGCTTCACGACCGGGACGCCGTGGCTGCCGCTCGGGGATCCGGCCGTGAACGTGGCCGCCCAGCGCGACGACCCCGGCTCGATGCTCACGCTGCACCGCCGCCTGCTCGCCCTGCGCCACGAGAGCCCGGCCCTGTCCGCGGGCGCCTATGAGCCGGTCCAGGCCGACGGCGACGTGCTCGCCTACCTGCGCACCGGCGACGACGGGCGCTGGCTGGTGGCCCTGAACCTCGGCCCGGGCCCCGGGCGCCTGGACCTCGCCGTGCGCGGGCGGGTCGAGCTGGCCACGACCCCAGACCGCGACGGCGAGCGGGTCGAGGGCGGCCTGGACCTTGCCGGCGACGAGGGCGTGGTCGTCCGGCTGGATTGACCAGGGCCGGGGAACAAACTAGCCGGACTGGCGTCTTGAGCAGGATCCCGATGATCATCCAGACGATCCTTCTGGATCCGTGCGGTCCGACACCGAGCATCCGGCTCGTAATCGGATGCAGTGCTGAGGCCATGCCGACGTCATTTTCCCGTCGCTGTGGCTCTACCGCCGAGCAGGCGTTCCAACATTCGGGGCTCACCCGGCCAGGCTGCCGCCAGCACCTCACGGGGGACCCGCCGGGCCGCATACCGCAGGGCGAGGGCGACCACCAGCACGTCGTCCAGCGGACCAATCAATGGCAGGAACTCCGGCAGCAGGTCGATGGGAGACAGCAACCACAGTCCCGCCAAGGCCACCACGAGCTTGGCCCGACGTGGGACCCGAGGGTCGCGGCGGAGTCGCCGAACGGTGGTCACGCAGTCGGGCACGAAGCTGGCCAGGTCGCGGAGCAGCCCCGGCGGGAGGCGGCGGGCCAGGAGGACCAGCAGCGCCCAGCCAGCCACCATCAACCCCAGGGCCAGCAGCAGCGCGCGCAGCCAGCCGGCCATGTAGGTCTCCTCATGACTATAGGTGCGAGCGTGTCATTCTCGATGCCATTCCACCACGCGCTACGCCACACGACAGGACGGCACTCGCTGGACGACCCACCCGACGTGAACTGCAAGGACAGCGCATCTCGGGCGTGTCGCTGCCGGGTGTTCGGTCGTCGGACACCACCTCGATATCGGTCGCTGGTCTCACCCAGGTAACGACCGATCAGTTTCGAAGAAGCGGCCGCCGCGGCGGCTCCCTTAGCATGAGGGTCGTCCCCATCAAGACTCCCAGGGGAGGAACCTGCAATGACCGACACGCAGAAGTCCGCCAAGAGCACCACCGCGACCGGCAAGGGGTCCAAGGGGTTCACGGACGAGGAACGGGCCGCGATGAAGGAGCGCGCCAAAGAACTGAGGGCGGAGGCGCGGGCGGACAAGGACAGGGCGGCCGGAGAACGCGCCGTGCTCGAGAAGATCGCCGAGATGCCGGAGCCGGATCGCTCCATGGCCCAGCGGCTCCACGCCATCATCAAGGAGAGCGCGCCGGTCCTCTCCCCGAAGACCTGGTACGGGATGCCCGCGTATGCCAAGGAGGGCAAGGTCGTCTGCTACTTCACACCTGCGTCGAAGTTCAAGGAGCGGTACGCGACGCTCGGCTTCAACGCCGATGCGAACCTCGACGAGGGTCCTATGTGGCCTACCGCCTTCGCGCTGAAGGAGTTGACCGCCGCCGAGGAGGCAAGGATCGGCGCGCTGGTGAAGAGAGCGGTGAGCTGAGGACTGAGCAAGCCAGTGGACCCCGCCCTGGCACAGATGGACGGATTGGCTCCCCGCAGCTGAGGGATAGCCGGCGGTGAGGGTCCACCACGACCTGCCCGCCATTGCTTCGGCTGTCAGGACTGGTGGGGGATCGGTTGCGATCAGCCGACGATCGGAGCGGTGAACGTCTTCCTCAGGGACCTACCAGGCCGTAACGCCAACCATGGGTCCAGGGTCTTTCTAGGTAGGCCCGATCACACGGGTGTGGTCGAACGACCAGGCGAAGCATGGTCGAGGAGGCGAGGAACGTGAGCCTTGGAGTCAGCATCTTCCTGCTGGTGGTCGGCGCGATCTTGACCTTCGCGGTCGACGTCACCGCCTCGGGATTCAGCATCAACACGGTCGGGATCATCCTCATGATCGCCGGGGCGCTTGGCCTGGTGCTGTCGCTGCTGTTCTGGAGCAGCTTCTCGCCGTATCGGCGCGGCCGGACCGTGGCCGGCCCCGATACGGTGGTCGAGGAGCGGCGCATCGAACGCGACCTACCGTAGCTCCAACTCAGGCCCGACGGGCCACACCCTCGGCGGGGAAGAACGTATACAGCCCTCGGCGACCTCCTGAACCGCCCAGCAGTTCGCTGCCACCGGCTCCAAGTCGAGAATCCGTTCCGGGAGGCGGTTGAACGGCAGCTCACCGGCCTGGAGTGCTCGCGCGGTGTGCTGAGGGCCGGAGCCACAGCGATGCGCTGGTCGGTTGCATGGTCTGGTCGGCCACGGCCAGCAGCTCGGCGGCCAGGGTGTCCAGGTCGACCTGGTCGCGGAGGCGGGCGCTGAAGGCGGCGATCCTGCGGGCGGCGTCGTAGCGGCGGCGGTTGAAGCGGCGGTCGACCACGGCTTGGATGCGTCGGCGGGCCGGCTGGAAGACGGCGGCCACCGTCAGGGTGGCGGCGGCCACGGCCAGGCTGGAGTCCTGGCCCAGGAGCTCGCTGAGGCCGAGGACGACCGCGGCGTAGCCCCCGCCAAGGAGCAGGGTCAGCAGCCCGTAGGCCAAGGTGCGGCTGATGATGCGATCCACGTCGAACAGGCGGTAGCGCAGGACGGCCACGGTCAGGCCGGCCAGCAGCGGCAGGCCGGAGAAGCCAAGCCACTCGGCCGGGAGGAGGCCCTCGCCCAACACCAGCTGGGGCAGGAACCACACCACCAGGGCCAGGGTGCCCGAGACGAAGGCGCCACCGGCCAGCCACTTGAGCTGCTGGCGGCCGATCGGGTCGCGGGCGGTCAGGTAGCGGGCCATCGCCAGCACGATCCCCATCCCCAGCACCGCCATGGACACGAACGTCTCGGCGGCGATGACGCGACCGACCCACAGCGGCAGGCCGATGCCGCCCAGCGCGGCCGCCGCGAACGCGATCACCAACCCCACCGGGGCGGCGCACACCACCGACAGCAGCCAGCGGTGCCGCGTCAGCGGCGACCATGGGCGGGGGAACAGCGCCACGAACGCCACCAGCCCGGCCCAACCCATGACGTACACCACCTGGGTGTTGAACACGTACAGCCACAGGAGCAGCCCGCCGCGGGCGTCCAGGGCGGACACGCCGATCTCGATCGCCAGGTCGCTGCTCAGCAGCCCGCTTCCCAGGACCAGCAGCGCCCCGGTGGCCGGGCCGGGCCGGCGCGCGAACAGGTAGGCGACCACGACGAAGAGCGTGACCACGAACAGGATGGTTCCCCACGCCTGCAGCAGCCGGTCGGCCACCTGGGCCCGCCGCAGGGTGACCGGCACCTCTCGGGTCTGCCCGTCGCGGACCACCTGGTAGACCAGCCGGTCACCGGGCCGGTGGGCAGGCGCCCGCCACCCGTCGCCGCCGCCAAGCGCCACGCCGTCGATGGCGGTGACCAGGTCGCGGTCACCCAAGGCGGTGTCCTGGGCCTGGACCAGCACGCCGTCGCCGGTCCAGGCCAGGTCCGTGGCGGCACCTGGGTGCCGTCGCTCGGGGTCACCAGCCGCAGCAGGACGAACGCGGCCCCGGCGGCCATGATGAAGGCCACCAACCACCCAACCAGACGGCGGGACCGGCGTCCGGCCAGGTTCGTCCCGCCCGCCACCCCGGTCTCCGGGTCGGCAGGAGTCAGCGCCATGGTCCTGGCGGCATGCACCCTCCCAGCGTCGCGGATCAGCCGCGAGTGTGAGCGACCCGCGTCCCGGCAACGTTACGGAGGGGGGACGGTCTGAACCGGGTCCCGCTGGCTACGACCGGCTGGCCTCGAGCAGTCGCACCGCGTGGGGGATCCCCTTCAGGCGGGCCTCGCCGACCTCGGTGAAGCGAACGGCCTCGAATGACGCCGACTCGGGCACGCTGTCGCTGACCAGGACCTGGCCGGCGCTGGCCTGGGTGGCGATCCGGGCGGCCAGGTTGACCGTGCGGCCGAAGAAGTCGCCGCCCTGGACGACCACCGGGCCGGCCGCGACCCCGACGTGGGCTGGGGGGAGGCCGGCGGCTGGGAGCTGCTCGACCAGGTCCAGTGCTGACAGCACGGCTCCGGCAGGGTCCGGGAAATGGACCATCACGCCGTCGCCGAGCCACTTCACGGGGACGCCGCCGTGCTCGCGGGCCGAGCGTGAGACCAGCACGGCCAGGCGCTCGGCCAGCGCGGCGGCGGCGGCGTCGCCCTGTTCCTCGGTCAGCCGGGTGTAGCCGACCAGGTCCAGGAACAGCATCGCCGGGACCCGCCCGGCCCGGCCCAGCATGCCGGCCGCTTCGAGCTCGTGCTCGATGCGCTCGACCAGGCCTTCGGTCCACAGCAGCTCCTCCTGCCGGTGGTAGATGGCCAGCAGCGCCGGGTCGCCCAGCGGCAGGAAGTCGATGCTGAGTTCGGCGGCCAGCTCCATGGCGGCCCGCTGGTCGCCGCCCGCGGCCAGCACCGGTCCCTCGAACCGCGCCTGGTAGGCGTCGCCCCAGGCCGTGGTGATCAGCCGCAGGCCCTCCACGTGGGCCCGGCCGAGCCGGGTCAGCCAGGCCTGGTCGAAGATCCCGCTGGCCAGGCCGTGCTGGAGCAGCGGCACGATGTCGAGCTCGTCCTCCCGCATCGGCTCGTCGGGGCCGACCCGGGCGAACCCCATCGACTCCAGCACCGCGCCGAGCGTCTCCAGCGGGATCCCGGTGTCCTGGCTCACCTGCCGGTAGGTCCGCCCCGACCGCACCGCCCACCGCCGGAACGGCGTGCCCTCCAGGAACGCGAACGACAGCCGGCCGGCCTGGATCGCCGACACGATGCCCTCCATCGGCAGCCCGGCCCGCTCGCAGGCAACGGCCAGGCGGACCTTGGGCACGTCGCTGTCCAGGAACGGGCCGGCATCGCCCCGGGCGGCCAGGATGCCGAGTTCGACCAGCCGGGCAACCTCGACCTCGGTCACGCCGGCCAGGTCGGCAAGCTCCGATGCCGACAGCCCGTCCATAGAGAGGTTCTACACGGAACGAGGCTCCGCTACCGGCTCGGCGGTCCGGCGGCGGCCGGCGCGGGCCATCAGCAGCAGCGCGCCCAGCCCCACCAGCACCAGGAGAGCCTCCAGCCAGCCTCCGACCACCGGGATCGCCGCGACCAGGACCACCACCAGCACGCCCAGGGCCAGCGCGCCCAGGCGGGCCGGGAACGAGCGGCCGTCGGTGCGGACCACCAGCCGTCCGAGGGCCAGGCCAACGGTCGCCTGGGCGACGAAGGTCACGGCGAGGAAGAGCAGG
>DATABK010000444.1:0-5355 GCA_036259695.1 Actinomycetes bacterium
CGGCGCCGCGTCCCAGCGCCCACCCTTACTCTGCTCCCGTTCCCAGCCGCGCGAAAGGGTTGGCATGGCCGGGGTCCTGATCCAGTAGCCATCGGTCGATGTCTCGTTGTTGAGGGCGGGTGGCGGCGACGGCAGGCCGGCCGAGCTCAAGGCGGGCGCGCCGCGAGGGATTCGAACCCCCAACCGCCAGATCCGTAGGCTGGTGCTCTACGTCCACGCAGTGCTGCCGAGTGCTGTTTGCGCTGCTCAGATCAGAGGCCGAGTCCAGCCAGGACCAGACAGTCCATCTGGTGATGGCTGGTGGACTGCCACGCGGACTGCCATGACTGCCGGCTGGAATCGAGGGCCCACTTAGAGCGCTGGGGCTGCTACGCCGCTGGACTCGCATGACTGTGGGAGACATGCTGACAGCCCCCTTAGACACTCGCTCGGGACGCAGAGCTAGTTGAGTTCGAGGCCGGTTGCGAGGCCCTTGCGGCCATCATTACCGCTTTCCTCGATGAGGTGCGGCTTGACTGAGCCACCCTCCACCGGCTCCTCAGGTGGTCCCTTCCTTCCCAGCGGCTACCAATCAGTGGCCGGATGCGTCTCTTGACAGGCCTCTGTCAATATGACAGCCTTCTGTCATGAGACGTGCACCGGCTGCTGAGGCACTCACCGACCTGATCCTCGAGGTGTTCCGCGTGAACGGCGACCTGCTGGCCGAGGGCAACCGACTCACCCGGCCGTTTGGGCAGTCAAGCGCCCGCTGGCAGATCCTGGGGGCGCTCCGGAATCACCCGCACACTGTCGCCGGGATCGCCCGCGACATGGGCCTGGCCCGCCAGAGCGTCCAGCGCACCGCCGACCTGCTCGCCGCCGAAGGCCTCGTGGCATACACCCACAACCCCGCCCATCGCCGCTCCAAGCTAGTTCGGCTCACCCCACTCGGCCTCGAGATCCTTGCCCTCATCTCCGGCCGCCAGGTCGCTTGGACCAACGAGCTGGCCGAGGCCATGGGGCTCGGGGAAAAGAAGCTCCGGGCGGCGCTGGAGGTCCTTCGCCAGCTGCGGGTGGAGCTGGAACGGCCCCGCCGTGACCAGGGAGATCAGGAGGAGGCGATGCCGTGACGTGGACCAGGCGCCCGGACCACCACCCTCAGCCCACCCTCTTGAAGGAGCGACCATCATGACCCAGCTGCCCGCACAGCTTGCCCCCGACCCCATTGCCGTCACAGGCCGCGGGCCGGTGGCCCCCCGCTTCGCGTTCCCCTTCATCGACCGCCTGCTGGGCGCCAGGCCCGCGACCGTCCTCGACGTCCGCGCCGAGACCCCGACCATCATGCGCCTGCGGCTGGAACCACCTCCGGGGTTCCACCACCACCCCGGGCAGCACGCCGTCCTACGGTTGCAGACCGACCAGGGCCCGGACCTGCGGCCGCTGTCGATCGCCAGCCCACCGCATGCCGACGAGCTGGAGTTCGCGACCCGCATCGGGCCCAGCGCCTACAAGCAGGCCTTCGCCGCGCTGCAAGCCGGCGACCGGGTCAAGGTCTCCCGGCCCATGGGTTCGTTCCGCCTCGACCCCACCCGCCCAGCGGTCATGGTGTCGGGCGGGATCGGGATCACGCCGCTGCGAAGCATCCTCGGCGCCGCGGCCGCCTCCGGGCACACCGCGCCCATCCGGCTGCTGTTCAGCAACCACACCGCCGACGAGATCCCCTTCCGGCTCGAGCTCGACCAGCTGGCCCGCCGCCACCTTGACCTGCGCATCACCTGGGTGCTGTCGGCGTCGACGACCGGCGCCCCCGACGGGGAGGTGCTCGCCGGCCGGATCCAGGTTGACCACCTGCGCGAGCAGCTGCGCCAGCTGCCGGACGCCATCGTCTACCTCACCGGCCCGGCGGCCATGGTCGATGACCTCACCGAGATGCTCGAGCGCATCGGCCTGCCCAGCTCGCAGCTACGCAAGTCCCGGCAGACCATGCCCCTGTCCCGCTGAGCAAGGGAGGACACCATGTTGCAGCGCATCGAGATGGACGACCGCATCAGCCTCATGGACCAGCTGTCGAGCGAGGTCGGACCGGTCATCCTGATCAACACCTTCAAGGTCGCCCCCGAGGACGCCGAGGCGCTGCTGGCGGCCTGGGCCGCCGACGCCGCCTACCTCAAGACCAAGCCCGGCTTCATCTCCACCCAGCTGCACCGCGGCATTGCCGGCAGCGGGGTGTTCCTCAACTCCGCGGTCTGGGAGTCGGTGGAGGCCTTCCGCAACGCCTTCGGCGACCCCAAGTTCCAGGAGACCTTTGCCCGCTACCCCGACTCGACCGTGGCCTCACCGCACCTGTTCCAGAAGGTCGCGGTGCCCGGCATCTGCGTCGACCGCTAACTCACGCGGCCAGGACGCGAGGCGTGCGATGAGCGAGATCGTGTTCCTAGTCCTACTCACCGGCCACCTGCTCGGCGACTGGGTCGCCCAGAGCGACTGGGAGGCGACCAACAAGACCCATTCCTGGGCCGCCCTGGGCGCCCACGTGGCCAGCTACCACCTCATCATGGGACTGCTGCTGCTCCTGCCGATCCTGCGCGACGGCTGGCCCGCCGGGAACGCCCTGGTCGTCTTGACCGTGTCGGCTGCCACCCACGCCCTCATCGACCGGCGCTGGCCGGTGCGGGCAATCATGCGCGCCGCCGGCAGCCCCGGGTTCGCCACCGTGGAGTGGGGCGTGATCGCCGCCGACCAGGCGCTGCACCTGTCCATCCTTGCCATGCTGGCGGTCCTGCTCGGATAACCCGCCGACAGCGTCCTGGCAACACGAACCCGGGTCAGCCAATGATCCTACGCAGACAAGCTCCTGGAAATGGCGGCGAAGCCGCAGGTTGGTCTTCTGTGATGCGCGCGAATGCGCGCCCGGCCCGCAGGACCGGCCAATCGTCCGCCCTCCACTAATCCGCCCGGAGTGGGCCGACGAAGGGGGCCCATCGACGGGCGATCTATTCCTCGGGCGGACTCCTACGTAGCGTAGCGGGGCAGGCGCGCCTCCGGCGCGAAGGAGGCGTGCAAGGCTGGCGGGGAAGCTCGAACCCAACCTGTTGTTTACATTACAGGCGCTGATGGTCCACGGCGTGCCGCTGAATGCTGTTGTTGCAGCTCACGTTGGGTCGGTCGTCCAGCCAGTACGCTCCCGTCAGGCCGATTGGCCCAGGTGGAATGACAGCGGGAATGACATCCGTGTATCTCGGCCAGGCTGTTCATTGCCGCACCGGCAGAGACTAAGCCGGTCAATGCACCGGCTGTCGGTGCTGCTCAGCGGTCGGGCGCACGGTCGCGACCACGGGGATGATCAGCAGGGCGAGGATCCCTCCGAGGAGGGACAGGGTGGTGTAGCTGGTGGCGGCCACGATGAGGCCGGAGCCGAGGCCTCCCCCGGCACCGGCGATGGCGATGCAGAGGTCCACGGAGCCTTGGGTGCGGGCTCGGGTGGCCAGGGGCACCGTGTCGGTGATGACTGCGGTGCCACTGACCAGGCCGAGGTTCCAGCCCAGGCCGAGGAGTCCGAGCGCCACTGCCAGCAGCACGACGGAGTCTGCCGGCGCGAAGCTGGCAAGCAGACCGGCGACTAGCAGGGTGAGACCGGAGGCGGCGGCGATCACCAGCCGTCCGACGTGGTCGACCAGCCAGCCGGACAGGGGTGAGGGCAGGTACATCCCGGCGACGTGGACGGCGATGACCGCGCCGGTGGCAGCGATGCCGTGGCCGTGGTGCTGCATGTGCACCGGCGTCATCGTCATGATCGCCACCATGATGAGCTGAGTGACCACCATGATCCCCGCGCCGACCGCCACCGCGGGCGACCATGAACG
Organism: Actinomycetes bacterium; assembly: GCA_036259695.1. Classification (GTDB taxonomy): domain Bacteria; phylum Actinomycetota; class CALGFH01; order CALGFH01; family CALGFH01; genus CALGFH01. Next base: position 3,843 of record DATABK010000444.1, read on the forward strand.
CGCACCCGGCTCGCCCGCCGCCGGTGCGGTGGACAGCTCCGGAGTGCTGGTCACCGACGGCGTCGATCCGACATGGGCGGTGGAGGTCGTGGGTGTGGCGAGGCTGCGGGCCAGCAGCAGGGGGTCCGGGCGCAGACGCAGCCAGAGCACCAGTCCTGCGGCGGCGTAGGCCAAGGCGGCGAGGATGAAGGGACCAGCCAGGGCGGGAACGTTCAGAGCCTGGGCCAGGTCTGCGGTGGGCCCGACGAGGTTGGGGCCGACGACTGCGCCGAGGGTGGTGGCGACCAGCACGGTGCTCACCGCCCGTCCGCGCCGTGCCGGGGCGGCCAGGTCGGCTCCGGCGTAGCGAGCCTGCAGGTTGGTGGCGGTGCCCGCGCCGTAGACGAGAAGGGCGGCGAAGAGCAGCACGACGCTGTCGAGGGCGGCGGCCGCCACGACCCCTGCGGCGCCGAGGGCGCCGGTGAGGTAGCCGGCGGCTAGTCCGGCGCGGCGACCTGAGCGCTGGGAGAGGCGGCCGACGCCGACAGCGGCGGCGGCCGAGCCGATGGTGAACAAGGCACTGGGGAGTCCGGCCAGGCTGGTGGCGTCAAGCATGTCCTGAGCCAGCAGGGCGCCCACGGTGATGCCAGCGGCCAGGCCGGCGCCACTGAGGACCTGCGCCAGCACCAGCGTCGCCAGGGTGCGGCGCTGCTCGGGCACCTCCACGGCCTGAGCTGTCTGTCGCGCTGCCGAACTGGGGGTGTGCTTCATTCGGTGTCCTCGCCGGAGTCGGTGCTCAGCAGGGTGGAGCGCTTGGTGGTGGGGTGAGTCTCGTACATGCGGATCGCGACGGCGAGGCCGGAGGTGGCGGTGAGGGCGGCGACGACCCAAACGGCGGCGCGGAGGCCGTAGAGGTCGACGACGAGGCCGGCGATGAGGGCGCCAGCGGCGAAGCCGCCGGCGCGCCAGAGCCGGTAGGTGCCCACCACCTGCGCCCGCCAGGCGGGGTGGGCGATAACTCCGACGACGGCCAGCAGGGTCGGTACACCATCGCGGTACCTGCCCCGAGCAGCACTGCGGCGCCGACCGAGGCGTTGAAGGTGTCGGCGGCGATCCAGCCCAGGGCCGCGGCTTTCAGCAGCATCCCGGCCACGATGAGCCGCTTACGCCCGATGCGGTCGGAGATCGCTCCGGTGACGAGCTGCCTGACGCCCCAGACAGCGGGGTAGAGGGCGGTGAGGATGCCGATGCGCGACAGCGACAGCCCGCTGGCGGCGAAGAGAATGGCGAACAGCCCCCAGACCAGGCCGTCGTTGAGGTTGTTGACCATCCCGGCATTGGTGAGCTCGCGGGCCTCCACCGCCGCCGGGTCCACCTCAACCACCCCATCCCGACCCTTCAGGTCGTTGACGTGCGCTACCAGGCTGGCCGCCAGTTGGCAGCGGCTTCAAGCCCCGCCCCAAGAGCGATGCCAGCATCCGCGAGATCCCCCTGGCCCCCCAGGTGGTGGAGGCGATCCGCCGCCGGCTCCCGC
>DATABK010000445.1:0-7883 GCA_036259695.1 Actinomycetes bacterium
CCGCCAGGTGCCAGGCCCGCTGGTCGGCGGCGTCCTCGCCGGTGAGCACGTCGGCCAGGGCCCGGTGGGCGGCCTGCCTGGCGGCCAGGCTCCCGGTCAGGTAGGCGGCCGACCGGACCAGCGGGTGCCGGAAGGCCAGCCGGCCCTCGGCCGTCCGACCAGCCCGGCCGCCTCGGCCTGCTCGAGCGCCCCGCCGCCGACCCCGAGCCGGTCCCCGGCCCGCAGCACCACCGCCGGGTCGCCGGTGGTCTCGGCCGCCGCCACCAGCAGGAGCATCCGGGCCTCGCCGGGCAGGCGCCGGACCCGCTCGCCGAAGGCCCGCTCCAGCCGGCTGGTCAGGGGGAGCACGTCGTCCAGGGGCGCCCGCCCGTCCAGCTGCTCGGGGGCCAGCGACCGGGGCAGCTCCAGCAGGGCCAGCGGGTTCCCGCCGGTCCGCTCGGCCAGGCGGCCGACAACCTCGGCCGGCAGCTCCACCCCGGACCCGGCGAGCAGGGCCGCCGCCGCCTCCGCCTCCAGCCCCTCGAGGCGCAGCTCGGGCAGACCGTCGGCCGGGAAGTCGAGCGGGTCGCCGTCGCGGGCGGCGAACAGGCACACAACCCCCTCGGCCTCCAGCCGCCGGGCGGCAAAGGCCAGGGCCTCGGCCGAGGAGCGGTCGAGCCACTGGGCCTCGTCGACCAGGCACAGCAGGGGCCGTTCCTCGGCCGCCTCGGCGAGCAGGCTCAGCACCGCCACCGAGACGAGGAAGCGGTCCCGGGCCTCCGGGGACCCCGCCGGCGGTGAGGGGCCAAGGCCGAGGGCGGCGCCGAGCGCGTTCGCCTGCGGCTCGGGCAGCCGCCCGGCCAGCCCCAGCACCGGCCGGAGCAGCTGGTGAAGGGCGGCGAACGGCAACTCGGCCTCGGACTCGACGCCGTTGGCCCGCAGGACCCGCATCCCGTCGGCCCGCCCGGCGGCATGCTCCAGCAGCGCGGTCTTGCCGGCACCGGCCTCGCCACGGACCACCAGGGCTCCGCTGCGCGACCGGCGGGCGTCCGCGAGCAGCCGTTCGAGGATGTCGCACTGGGCGCTTCTGCCGTGGAGCATTACAAGGGATGCTAGCCCGCCCGAGCGAGGAGCGACCATGGACGACGACGGCAGCACCGCCCGCGACCAGCCCGGTGACCGCCCGTTCGGGCCGGACGCGGCCGCGATCCTGGCCACCGAGCACTGGAGCCTGCTGGGGTCGCGGGCGCTGATCTGGAACGAGGCGATGAGCCGGACCTCGATCTTCCTGACCCTGCTGTCGGCCTCGATCATCGCCCTGGCCCTGGCCGCCGACGCCACCGGGTTCGGCGGGCGGACCACCACCCTGGCCCTGGTCCTCCTCCCGGTGGTGCTCCTGCTCGGCCTGGCCACCTATGTCCGCCTGGTCCAGATCAACGCCGAGGAGGCCAAGACGGTGCTGGCCATGAACCGGCTCCGGCGGGCGTACCTGACCATGGCCCCAGGCCTGGAGCCGTACTTCTCCACCGGCCACCACGACGACGAGCGCGGGCTGGCCGCCACCTACCTGATGGCCGGGCCGAGGGACCTGCGGCCACTGGCCCACTTCCTGGTGACCACCCCGACGGTCGTCGCCACCGTCGACGCCGCCCTCGCCACGGTCATCGTCGTGCTGGTGGTGCAGGCGGTCGACGCCTCCACCGCGACCGCGGTGCTCGCGGGCACGCTGGCCTTCGCCGGGGTCTGGGGGCTGCTGATGCCGATGCAGCGCAGCAGCGTCACCGCCATCCGGTCCTCCGCAACCCGCTTCCCCACCCCGCCGGGCGACTTCTAGGCGCCAGGCACGGCGGCCGGCTCGGCCCGGCGGGACCGCACCGCCGGGGCGAGGGCGGCGATCCCGCCGGCCAGCACGAGCAGGACGAGCAGGGCCCGCCCGAGCCCGACCTGGTCGGCCAGCAGCCCGATCAGGGGCGGCCCCAACAGGAAGCCGCCGTAGCCCATGGTGGTGACGGCCGCGATGGCGTCCGCCGGCCGCTCCGGAGCCTCCCCCCCGGCGCTGACCGCCGCCGGGAACACCAGGCAGACCCCGAGTGCCCACATCGCCGCTCCGGCGTACGCGGATGCCAGCCCCGGCCCGAGCACGGTCACCAGCACCCCTACAAAGCTGACCAGCCCCCCTACCCGCACCGCCCCGTGCCGCCCCAGCCGCTCAGCCGCCGCCGTCCCCGAGAACCGCCCGCCGGCCATCGCCACCGCGAACACCGCATACCCGGCCGCCGCCAGCGACGCCGTCGCCCCCCGCTCATCGGTCAGGTACAGCGCCAGCCAGTCGGCGGCCGCCCCCTCCAGCGTGGTGGCACACAAGGTCACCACCCCGACCAGCAGCAACCGCCCCGTGAGCACCCGCCCCCGGGACTGGCGAGGCGCTTGGGGGGCGGTCTCCGCGACCCCGGTGCGGTCTTCGATGAAGGCGCGGAGGGCCACCCCCACCAGGGCGGTGCAGGCCACGGCGACGGCGCCGAAGTGCACGGAGAGGGGGATGCCGGCGTGGGCGGCGAGGGCGCCGCAGCCGGCGCCGGCGATGCCGCCGACGCTCCAGCAGGCGTGGTAGCGGGGCATCCACTCGCGGCCGGCGCGCTGCTCGACGGCGCTGCCGTGGACGTTCATGGCCACGTCCCAGGAGCCGTAGAACGCCCCCCAGACGAACAGGGTCAGCCCGAGCGTGACCAGGGTCGGCACCACGGCCAGGGCGGCCAGCGCGACCGAGGCGGCGACGGTGGTGACGGCGACGACCACCCGGCTCCCGAACCGCCGGCACCACCGCCCGCTGAACGGCATCGACAGCAGCGACCCGAACCCGGGAGCGAGCAGCGCCAGCCCGAGCTCGGCCGCGCTCGCCCCCAGCCGGTCCCGGGTCGCGGGCAGCCTGGACACCCACGCGGCCAGCAGGAACCCGTTGACGGCGAAGACCAGGGCGGTGGCCAGCGCCGCCCGCCCCAGCCGCCGGTCGGCGGCGGCCCGGCGGGCCGGGGTCACCCGTAGTACCTGAAGATCACCTCGGCCACGCAGACCGGCTTGGTCTGGCCCTCGACCTCGAAGGTGGCCCCGTAGATCACCTGGATGCCGTCGCCGGCCTGCTCGACGCCGGTGACCTCGAGGCCCATGCGCAGGCGGCCGCCGACCCGGGCCGGGGCCGGGAACCGGACCCGGTTGAGCCCGTAGTTGAGGGTGGTCCCGACCCCGTCGACGGCCAGGATCTCGGAGAGCAGGGCGGTGAACCGGGCCAGGGTGTGGAACCCATGGGCCACGGTGGCCCCGAACGGCCCGTCGGCGGCGCGCTCGGGGTCGACGTGGATCCACTGCTCGTCGTCGGTGAGGGCGGCGAACCGGGAAACGTCGTCCTGGGTGATGTCGTGCCAGCTGCTGTAGCCGAGGTGCTGGCCGGCCAGGCCGGCCAGGTCGGTGAGGTGGACGTGGCGCACGCCACCAGTATTCCTGGGCAGGGCGCCCCAGGCCAGGTAGACGCAGCCGAAGTAGGCCTCCTCGACCCAGAGGCCGGGCACGGCCCGCTCCAGCTCGGCCCAGGGCCGCCGGAAGCCCTCGAAGCTGGTCACGAACTGGCTCGCCACCTGCCAGACGAGCGGATTGAGCTGGGGCGCGAAGGTCGTCCACTTGGGCCCGGCGGCGGCCAGACGGCCGCCGGGGCGGACCTGGCCGAGGATGTTGGCCAGGGCCTCCGGGGACTGGACGACGTCGTGGGTGAAGGCGAACAGGACGGCGTCGACCGGCCCCGGGACCGCCGCCTCCTCGGCGCTGGCCTCCAGCAGGGTCACGTTGGCCCAGCCGGCCTCCTCGACCCTGGCCCGGGCCGCGGCCAGCATGTCGGGACTCGGGTCGATCCCAATGAGCCGCCCCTCGGGTCCGATCGCGGCCTGGATGGGCGCGAAGCTCATGCCGGTGCCACAGCCGACGTCAAGGACCACGTCCCCCGGGCGGAGGCGGAGCTGGGAGACGGCCCGGCGCCGGTAGGGCTCCAGCCAGGCGGTGGACAGGTCGTAGCTGCCGGCGAGCCGGCGGTACAGGGGCAGGGTCACCGTCCGCGTGCCGTTGTCAGTCATGGCGCTCACACATCCCGATCGGGTCCCGGCCAGTATCACCTGGAATGGGCCCAAGCTGCAGCCGTTGGTTCGAGCTTGCATACTTGAGGTGAACGCCGGGTGACGGGCGTGTTGCCGGAGACCGCGGGAGCCGGGACGGCGCGATGATCGGGACCGACAGGACGGGCGGCGACGGCGCCGGGGAACGGACCCTCCGGGCGGCCGCGGGCCCGCGGCTGACCCGGCACAACCTGACCGTCGGCGGGCGCCGCGTCGGCGTGGCCGTCGGCGGCCACGGCATCCCCCTGGTACTGGCCAGCGGGCTGCTGCTGACCGACCGGATGTACGTGCAGACCCTCAGCCGGCTGGCCGCCTCCGGCTTCCGGGTGGTGGCGGTCGACGTCGCCGGCAGCGGGATCTCCGACGACGGCAAGGGCCTGGACGAGTACGGGCGCCTGCCCGGGCGGGTGCTGGACGAGCTCGGGGTCGAGCGGGCCGTCCTGGCCGGCCACTCGCTGGGGGGGCGGCTGGTGACCGAGCTGGCCGCCCGCAGCCCCGAGCGGGTGGTGGCCCTGCTGCTGGTCGACGCCAGCGTCGGCGGGCCCTGGGACAGCCTGGTCCGCCTGGTCGGGTGGGCGCCACCGTCGGTCGGGGTCCTGGGGGCGATGCTGCTGGCCGACACCCTGGGCACGGTGCCGTTCGCCCGCGACCTGCCGCAGGCGGCCAAGCTGAGCCGCCTGGCCGTCCCGGTGGTGGTCGGCCACCTGACCGCCCCCTGGCGGCTGCTCGGCCCCGGCCTGTCGGCCCTGTACGCCGCGGCCAGCGCGCCCCTGCTCGACCTGGTCGGGCGGACGGCCGTGCCGGTGGTGGCCCTGCACGGCGACTGCGACCTGGTGGTGCCCCTGGCCACGGCCCGCGACACCGCCCGGCGGACCGGGGGCGAGCTGGTGGTGGTCCACGGGGCGACCCACTCCTGGGTGCTCCAGGACCCCGAGACCCTGCCCGCGATCGTGCGCGAGCTGCTGGACGGGGAGCTGGGTGCGGCCTGCGCCCGGGCGGTCGAGGAGGTCGGGCTCGACCCCGGCGCCTCGCTGGAGGCGGTCGACGACGCCTTCGCCCCCGCCGGCACCCTGCTGCGGCTGCTCGGCCCGCCGCAGGCGGCCCGAGGGCCGGCCCCGGCCCCGCGGAGCCCCTACTACGGCTGGACCCGGACCAGCTTTCCGGCGCCTGGCGGGGCGGCCCGGCGACCACCCGGCTGGCCCTCGACCCGTTCCTGTCCGACCACCCCGACCGGCGGTACCCGTCGCCCCTGGCCCCCGCCGACCTGGCCGGGACCGAGCTGGTGCTGGCCAGCCACCAGCACCTCGACCATCTCGACGCCCCGGCCCTGCGGTCCCTGCTGGAGCTGGACGGCCGGGCCCGGGTGGTGGTGCCGGCCCCGGCCGTGCCCGACGCCGCCGAGGCCGGCCTGCCGCCCGGCCGGCTGGTCGGGGCCCGGCCGGGCGAGCCCATCACCGCCGGCGACGTGACCGTCCACCCGGTCCCGGCCCTGCACGGCGTGCACATGGCCGACGCCTACCGCTTCGGCCTGCCCGCCGACGGCGACCAGGTCCGCTACCTCGGCTACGTGCTCGAGACCCCGGACGGCCGCCTCTACCACGCCGGCGACACCCTGCGCTGGGACGGCCAGGCCGAGCTGCTCCGGCGCCGCCGGGTCGACGTCGCCCTCCTGCCCATCAACGGCCGCGACGCCGACCGCGAGGCCAGGGACCTGGTCGGCAACCTGGACGCCGGCGAGGCCCTGGCCCTGGCCCGCGACGCCGGGGTCGGCACGGTCGTGCCGATGCACTTCGAGCTGATGGAGGGCAACCTCGGCGACCTCGAGGCGTTCACCCGCCTGGCCCCGGAGCTGCATCCGGGCGGCCGGGTGGCGGTCCTCGACCGCATGGCCGAGACGCCGCTGGCCTCGCTGGTCGCGGGCTGAGCCGGCCGGTCAGGCCCGGCCCAGCGGGCGCAGGCCGCTGATCCGGGTCCGGACCCCGGGCGACCAGTGGACCACCGGCGGCCCCTCCGGCTCGGGCAGGCCGGCGGCGGTGACCAGGTTCCCGTGCAGGTCGTGGACGACCGCCCGGTGCAGCGGCCACGGCTCGTGCTCGACGTCCGAACGGGCCAGCACCGGCCCGAGGGTGGTGTAGAGCTGCCAGCGGGCGGTCAGGTGGTGGTCGAACTGGGTCAGCTCCTCGGGAGCGAGCCGGGGGCCGACCTCAACGGTGACCGCCAGGGACGCCGGCCGCGGCCCGGGCCAGCGGCGGCGGCTGCGATAGGTGATGACCGGCCCGTCGCGGGCCACCGACATCCGCGACCACATGTAGGGCAGGGCGTAGGTCGAGCGGGCGGCCAGCACCGGCTCCAGCCGGGCCGCGTCCAGCGAGAAGAACCAGAGCCCGTCGCGCCCGTCCGGGCCGACGACATAGGTGCGGACGTTGGTCTCGGGGAAGCTGGTGAACCACGGCGGGGCGGGCGCCACCGGGGTGCGCAGGTCCTGAAGGAGGAACGGGGTCAGCCCGACCCAGGCCCGCCCGTCGAAGTCGTGGACCCGAAGGCTGGCGGGGAGCAGCCGCTGCACCACCTCGGGCGGGTACGACCAGTGCAGGAAGGCCAGCCAGTTCCAGGTCTGGTACATGACCGGCCACCGGACCGGCCGCGGCGCCACCGGGCTAGCCGGCGGCCAGCTCGACGGCATAGAGCTCCCAGGCGTCGGGGACACCCTTGAGGCTGTGGGTGCCGCGGTCGGCGAAGGCGTAGCCGGCGCCGGCGACCAGGTCCTTGACCGTCCGGGAGCAGAGGATCTCCCCGGACCCGGCGGCCGCCATCACCCGGGCCGCGATGTGGACGGCGATGCCGCCGATGTCCTCGTCGAGCAGCTCGCACTCGCCGGTGTGGAGACCCACCCGGACCTCGAGCTCCAGGTCGCGGAGCCCGGCCCGGATGGCGTCGGCGGCCCGGATGGCCCGGGCCGGCCCGTCGAAGGTGGCCAGGAACCCGTCCCCGGTGGTCTTGATCTCGCGGCCCCGGAACCGGGCCAGCTGCTGGCGCACCGCCTCCTGGTGCCCGACCAGGACCCGGTGCCAGCGCCGGTCCCCGAGCTCGGCCGCGCGCCTGGTCGAGTCGACGATGTCGGTGAACAGCACCGTGGCCAGGACCCGGTCGGGCTCCAGCACCGGCTTGGCCCCGGTCAGGAACTCCTGGGTCAGCTCGACGACCGTGTCCTGGTCGCCGAAGAAGGGGAAGTGGTCGTCGCCGGGCAGCTCGACCATGCGGGCCCCTGGGATGCGCTCGGCCATGTAGCGGCTGGCCCGGACGTTGGCCGCCCGGTCGCCGGTCCGGTGCAGCACCAGCACGGGGGTCTGGACCGAGCCGAGCAGCCCGCGGATGTCCACCGGGCCAAGGGACCGGATCCCCTCGTACTGCTCGGCCAGGCTCGCCGCCGAGAGGATGAACATCCGGAACCAGTGCCGCACCGAGCTGTCGGCGGCCTCCGACGGTGCCACCATCTCGAGGAGGTAGGCGGCGTCGGCGAAGGTCTCGCCCGCCTTGATCATCGCCAGCAGGTACTCGTGCTCCTCGAGGGTCGCGCCCCACGGGTAGTCCTCGTCGCGGAGGGTGGCCGGATGGGACCCGAAGGTGACCACACCTGACACCAGGTCGGGGTAGGTGGCGGCCATCAGCAGGGCCAGCCGGCCGCCGGTGTGGCAGCCGAACAGCGCGACCCGCTCCGAGCCGGCGGCGTCCATGACCGCCCGCACG
>DATABK010000446.1:0-2635 GCA_036259695.1 Actinomycetes bacterium
TGCTCGGGTCGGGACGGCCGCTGGTACTGGCCGCGGCGGTGCTGCCGGCGGTGGTGTGGGTCCGGCGGCGGCCGCGCCGGGTGTACGCGGCGGTCGGGCTGGTCCTGCTCGTTCCTCTGGCCCTGGGCCCGGCGTGGTCGCCGCGGGACCTGGTCTGGCCGGCCGTGTTCGGCTACCTGGGGGACGCCAGGTGGGCCAGCATCTACGCGGTCGCGGCCGGGGCCACGCTGCTCTGGACATCGACCTGGTGGGGGAGCGGCCTGCCCTGGCACGGCGGGGTCGACCCGGCGACCATTCCGTCCGGGGCGGTGGCCGGGCTGGGCCTGGTCACCTGGGTGGTGCTCGGCTCCTGGACGGTTCTGGGCTGGCGGACGGTCGCGGTCGAGGCCGGCGGGGGGGCTGTGGACAACCGCGGGCACCGGGCAAGGCGGTCGACTACGCTCCCCCCCGGGGGGGCCGACATCGGCGGGGGCGGTTCCGGGGTGCCCGCGGATGGGGGCCGGTCGAACCGGGCCCATGCGAACGGGGCGCCCACCACCTGGGAGCCCGCGTACGGGGCCCACGCGAACGGGGCCCACGCGAACCGTGCGCCCACCGCCGGGGAGCCCGCGACCGGGGCGCCCGCGACCGGGGCGCCGGCCAGGAACGGGTCGGTGCCTGTGGCGCCCGTGGCCGGCGAGACGGGCTCCTCCAGCGCCACCACCAGCGGTACCAGCTCCTCCAGGGGGTCTGTGAGCTTGCCGAAGTAGTACCCGGGGCCCACTCGGTGGGCCCTGATCCGTGTCCGCTGGTGGCTCGGACAGCGCCAGCCTCGCCCGAAGGATGGTCCTGAAGGTGCTCGAGCCCGGCATGGAGCTGCTGCTGTTCCGTCTCGGCGACCGCGGGTACGCCTCGCCTCGTGACCGGGTTCGCGAGGTGGTGGATGTCGGTGCTGGTCAGCCGGCCGTGCCCGGTCTGTCCGCCTCCAGTCTGGGTGGGCTGGGGGGCGGGCAGCGGCCGGTCGCGCTGGTCAGCCTCAGGGTCGCCCTCGGGCTGCCCGACCGGGGGCCTGAGGGGCGCATTGTGGTCGTGGCCACCCGGACCGGGCCGGTGGGCTTCCTGGTCGACGAGGTGGTCCGGGTGCTCCGCTACGACCCGGCCAGCTGCCCGCCGGAGTCCACCCGGCTGAGCGGGTATGTCACGGCCAGCTTCCAGGCCCTCGGCGGGAGCTGGCTGCTGATCGACTGGGACGCCATCCGGCTCCCGGCCGGGATCACCGCGCCGCGCTAGCCGCTCCTCGGTAGGATGGGGTGTCGTCACCCCGAGGAGCGCCGTGCCGAGCGACCCGACCAGCCGCGAGTTCCGGGACAGCGTCGGCATGTTCACCACCGGGATCACGGTGGTCACGGCCGTCTCGGAGCGGTTCGGGCACGGGATGACGGCCAACGCCTTCGCCTCGGTGTCCCTGGACCCGCTGCTGGTGCTGGTCTGCGTGGTCAAGGACGCCCTCATGCACAAGGTGCTCGACGAGGTCGGGCGCTTCGCCGTCTCGGTCCTGGCCGGCGACCAGGAGGACCTGGCCCGGTACTTCTCCGACTCCGGGCGGCCCACCGGGATGGCCCAGTTCCTGCCCGTGGCCTGGCACTCCGGGCCGGTCACCGGCGCCCCCCTGCTGGACGGCGCCCTCGCCTACCTGGAGTGCGACGTCGAGGCGGCCTACGACGGCGGCGACCACACGGTGTTCCTGGGCCGGGTCCGCTGGGTCGAGCGGGCCAAGCCGGATGGCGAGCCGCTGCTCTACTTCGGCGGCCGCTACCGCCGCCTGGAAAACCCGTAAGGAACCGCTCCACATCCACAGCGTCACCCTGGCCGGCGGCAAGACCACCCAGGTGACCGGCGGCCGGGTCCAGGACCTCATGCCGGCCTGGCAGCCGCTGTCGCCCGGGCGTCAGTCGGTGTCGGCCCTCGGCACGACCAGGGTCGGGACCGACGCCTGGCGGACCAGGGCCGACGACACCGTGCCGAGCAGGACGCGCCGCACCGGCCCGTAGCCGCGGGACCCGCAGACGAGCAGGTCGACGTCGCGCTCGGCGGCCATGGAGAGCTCATCGACCACCTCCCCGTACAGCAGCTCGCCGGTGGCCCGGACGCCGCCGGGGAGCCCGGCGACCACCCGGTCGAGGGCGTCGCTGGCGGCCTTGCGGACCTCCTCGGGCACCACCGACTCGTCGGGCTGCACGGCCTCGGGGCGGAGCCAGTTGGTGTGCAGGGAGACCACCGAGCAGACGGTCAGCGGCAGCCCCGCCCGGGCGGCCAGGTCGGCCGCGACCCGGACGGCCTCGTGGCCGTCGGGGGTGTCGGTGAAGGCGGCGCCGACCGCCCGCAGGGGCCCGGAGCGGTGGCGGCGGTAGCCGCGGGGGGCCACGGCCACCGGGCAGGGGGTGCCGTGCAGCAGCCGCTCGGCCGTGCTGCCGGACACCACCCGGCCGATGGCGCCACGGTTGGTCGACCCCGTCACCACCGCCTCGGCACGCTCCCGCTCGGCCAGCTCGCACAGCCCGCGGGCCGGGGAGGTCGACAAGACCGTCCGCAGCTCGGCCGGCAGGTCGCCGGCGACCTCCCGGGCGGCCTCGCGGGCGGCGGCCAGAATGGCGTC
>DATABK010000447.1:0-2133 GCA_036259695.1 Actinomycetes bacterium
CGGCGCCGCGCTGGCGGTCCAGGCGGCGGCGGACCCAGGGCGGTGGGCCGGGCGGGCGGCGCGGGTAGTCGTCCGGGCCCTCGACGACCACGCTGGCGTAGGCGGTGTCCTTGGTGTCGGAGAGGGTGAGGTGCCAGCGCAGGGCGCCCAGCAGGTGGGCCCAGTCGGCCAGCTCGCCGGTGAGCTTGATGGTGGGGGCGCCCGAGGGCAGGTTGGTGACCTCGATCTCGGTGTAGGCGAACCCCGAGAACCCGACCCCGAGCGCCTTGGAGGTCGCCTCCTTGGCCGCCCACCGCTTGGCCAGGTAGGCGACCTCGCCCACGCCCCGGCGGACGGCCGCGTCCAGCTCCGCCCTGGTGAAGACGCGTTCCCGGAAGCCGGGATGACGCTCGAGGGCACGGCGGATGCGGGCGACCTCGATGGCGTCGATCCCGATCCCGACGATCATCGAACCCCGAACTTGGCCCTGGTCGACGGCCGGGTCAGCAAGAACAGGATCAGGGCGTCGATCAGCAGCCCGAGCAGATTGCCGCCGACGAGGGCGAGCAGGGCGGACAGGCCGACCACGACCACGGCCAGGTACCAGCCCCACTGGCGGCCCTGGAGCAGCCCCACCCCGGCGGCGATCAGCCCGATGACCAGCAGCAACCCGATGAGCGGGAGGCCGCTGCCGTTGACCACGCTGGACAGCAGGGGGAAGCCGACGAAGGCGGCGTCGATGAACAGGAAGATGGCGACAATGCTGACCGCCTGGTCGGGATCGATGTCGTATGCCATCGGACTACTCCACCGTCACGCTCTTGGCCAGGTTGCGGGGCTTGTCGATCGGGCACCCGCGAGCCACCGCCACATGGTAGGAGAGCAGCTGGAGGGGGATCAGGCAGACCAGCGGCGACAGCAGCTGACTGGTCGCCGGCACCCGCAGGACGTGGGTGGCGTGGGCCGCGACCTCGCGGTCGCCGTCCTCGGCGATGGCGATGATGGCCGCGCCCCTGGCCGCCACCTCCTGGATGTTGGTCAGCATCTTGGCGTAGACGTGGCTGGAGGGGTGGACGACCACCACCGGGGTGCCGTCCTCGATCAGGGCGATCGGCCCGTGCTTGAGCTCGGCCGCCGGGTATCCCTCGGCGTGGAGGTAGGAGATCTCCTTGAGCTTGAGCGCCCCCTCCAGGGCCATCGGGTAGCCGACGTGGCGGCCGAGGAACAGCCAGTCGTGGGCGTCCTTATACTGCTCCGCGACCTTGCGGGCCTGGTCGCCCCGCTCCAGGCAGAGCTCGACCTTGCCCGGGATCTGCTCCAGCTCGCGGACCACGGCGGCCACCTCGTCGGCGAACATCGTCCCCCGCACCTGGGCCAGGTAGAGGGCGACCAGGTACATGGCGGCCAGCTGGGTGGCGAAGGTCTTGGTGGCGGCCACGCAGACCTCGGGCCCGGCCCGGGTGTAGAGGACCGCGTCCGACTCGCGCGGGATCGACGCCCCGACGGTGTTGCAGACGGTCAGGACCCGGGCCCGCTGGCGGCGGGCGTAGCGGACCGCGCCGAGGGTGTCGGCCGTCTCCCCCGACTGGGAGATGGCGATGACCAGGGTGTGGCGGTCCAGCACCGGGTCGCGGTAGCGGAACTCGCTGGCGATCTCGATCTCCACCGGCAGCCGGGTCCAGTGCTCGATGGCGTACTTGGCCACCAGCCCGGAGTGGTAGGCGGTCCCGCAGGCGACCACGAAGACCTTGTCGACCTCGCGCAGCTCGTCCTCGCTCATGCGCAGCTCGTCCAGGACCAGCCGCCCGGCCGGGTCGGTGCGGCCCTCCAGGGTCTGCTTGATGGCCAGCGGCTGCTCGTGCATCTCCTTGAGCATGAAGTGCTCGTAGCCGCCCTTCTCGGCCGCCGACAGGTCCCAGTCGACGTGGTGCTCGTACGGCTGGACGGGGCGGCCGTCCAGGTCGGTGACCTCGAGGCGCTCGGGCGTGACGACCACGACCTGGTCGTCCTCCAGGATCACCCCGTCCTTGGTGTGGTCCAGGAACGCCGCGAAGTCGCTGGCCACGAAGTTCTCCCCCGCCGCCCGGCCGGCCACCAGCGGCAGGTCCCGCTTGGCCCCGACCACCACCCCGGGGTCGCCCTCGTGCAGCACGG
>DATABK010000448.1:0-12996 GCA_036259695.1 Actinomycetes bacterium
CGCCCTGCGGGGCGTCGGCGACCGCCCCGACATCGAGGACGGCTGAGCCTCCCGGAGGGGTCCGGGGATCCCCGAGGGGTGCCCCGGGAAATCGCTCAGGGGGCGGCGCGGACCTCGATCTTGCCGTCGGCGGTCCTGGTCTCGTAGACGGGCTGGGAGGCGGCGGCCGGGCCGCGCACGACCTTGCCGTCGGCCAGGCGGAAGGTGCTGCCGTGCCAGGGGCAGGTCACGTTGCCGTCGGCGAACCGTCCCTCGGCCAGGGGGCCGCATTCATGGGTGCAGCGGGCCCACAGGGCGTGGAGGCGATCGCCCTCCCGGAGCAGGAGCACTTCGGTGTCGCCGGCCCGAACCACCCGCGGCGCCCCCTCGGCCAGGTCGGCCGCGTCCAGCACGGGCGTCCAGGACGACGGCCCGCCGGCGAAGCGCTTCTTCTCGACCCCGACCTGCTGCACGTAGGACAGGTGGCCGCCGAGGTAGCCGCCGGCGCTGATCGCCGCCGCCCCGGCCAGCCCCAGCCCGACCCCGGCCTTGCGCGCGCCCAGCAACCGGGCCACCAGGGAGGACGAGTAGCAGAGCAGGGCAAGGGTGTTGCAGCTGGCGTGGACCAGCCCGACCCGGCGGGCCTCGGGCTCGGCGTCGGACCAGTCCGACAGGCCGGCCGCGGCCGTCGGCACGGCGGCGGCGATCCCGGCTCCGACCAGGGTGTCGGCCGCCCACCGGGCCCGCCTGGTGGCGATCAGGTCGAACAGCAGGGCCCCGGTCCAGAAGCCGATCGGCAGCGGCACCATCAGCGGGTGGAAGCGGTGGCCGAGCCAGGTCCCGCTGAGGGTGTTCTTGACCCCCCGGGGCCGGGTGGCCTGGCCCACCACCTTGGCCAGCTTGCCGGCCGGCTCGTCGAGGGCGTCGGCCCTCTCCAGGCGCTTCATCGCTTCCTCGAGCAGCACAGGCACCCTCCTCGCCGACGGCCGGTCATGGGAGGCTACCCCGCATGGTCGAGCTGCAACCGGTCGACGCGGGGCCGAGCACGGCTTCTCGGCCCTGGTCACCGTCGAGTCCAGCGGGCGGCGGAGCTCGCTCCTGTACGACGGTGGCCTGACCCCGGACGGCCTGGCCAACGACCTCGACGTGCTCCAGGTCGACCCGGCCGGGCTGCGGGCCATCGTCGTCTCCCACGGCCACGTCGACCACCACGGCGGCCTGGAGGGCCTGGCCGCCCGGACCGGCCGCCGCCGCCTGCCCCTGCTGATCCACCCCGAAGCCCGGCGGGAGCACAAGGTCACCTTCCCCACCGGGGCCGGCTTCGAGCCGATCATCGAGCCCACCATCGCCGCCCTCACCGACCTCGGGGTCGAGCGGTTCGTCCCCGGCCACTGCACCGGCTGGAAGGCGACGCACCGCCTGGCCGCCGCCCTCCCCGAGGCGTTCGTCCAGCCCTCGGTGGGGACGGTCGTGCGGTTCTGAGACGGGTCAGGCGAACACGAAGTAGCGGAGCCACAGGTACGGCATGGAGATGGCCAGGGTGACCAGGGCGACCAGGGCGCCGTACTTGGTGAACTGGAGGAAGCTGACGCGGTGGCCGGCGCGTTCGGACAGGCCGAGGATGACGACGTTGGCGCTGGCGCCGATGGCGGTGGCGTTGCCGCCCAGATCCGCGCCCAGGGCCAGCGACCACCACAGCACGGTCCCGTCGGTGCCGGGGGGGAGCTGGTCGACCAGGGTGCCGACGACCGGGGCCATGGTGGCGACGTAGGGGATGTTGTCGACCACCGCCGACAGCAGCCCGGACACCCACAGCAGCAAGCTGGTGGCCAGCAGCAGGCGGCCGCCGGTGAGGTCGGCGGCGGCGTCGGCCAGCCGCTGGATGACGCCCACCTTGACAAGGGCGCCGACCATGATGAACAGGCCCATGAAGAAGGCCAGGGTGGGCCATTCAACCTCGCGTAGGAACACGGCCGGTGGGCGGCTGGCCAGCAGCAACAGGACACCCGCCCCGAGGAGGGCGACCACCGAGGGGTCGTAGTGGAGCACGCCATGGAGGGCGAACCCGGCGGTGGCGGCGACCCCGACGGCCAGCGACTGGATGAGCAGGCGCCGGTCGACGATGGCCTCGCGTTCATCCAGGGTCATCAGCTCCTGCACCAGTTGGGGGCGATAGGCGAACGAGGAGCGGAACAGCACCCGGCACAGGGCCACGAACACCATGAGCAGGAGCACGACCAGGGGCGCCAGGTTGGCCAGGAAATCAAGGTAGGTGAGGTCGGCCTCGCTGGCGATGATGATGTTGGGCGGGTCGCCGATGAGGGTGGCCGTGCCGCCGATGTTGGAGGCCAGGGCCAGGGCGATCAGGTAGGGGGCCGGGGGGAGCTCCAGGCGCTCGCAGATGAGGATGGTGACCGGGGCGACCAGCAGGACGGTGGTGACGTTGTCGAGCAGGGCAGAGGCGACCGCGGTCAGCAGGACCAGGGCGACCATGATCCGGTAGGGCTGGCCGCGGGCCTTCTTGGCCGACCAGATGGCCAGGTACTCGAACAGGCCGGTCTGCTTCATGACCCCGACCACGATCATCATTCCCAGCAGCAGGAAGATGACCTCCCAGTCGATTCCAAACTCCTGGGAGTGGAAGGCGTCCTCGGCGGAGACCAGCCGCAAGGCCAGCATGAGGCCGGCGCCGGTCAGGGCGACCACCACCCGGTTGACCTTCTCGGTGGCGATCAGGGCATAGGCCGCCGCGAACAAGGTGACGGCGATCACGGCGCTCATGCCTGGAGCAGCCGGGTGAGCAGGGCGGAACTGGTGATCCCGCCGATCAGCCGGTCGCGTTCGCGAACCGCGACCAGCGGGGCCCTGGCCTCGGCCATGGCTGCCGCGACCTCGATCAGGGTCGCGTCCCCGTCGACCTGAGGGATCTCTCCGCCAGCCTTGGCCACCAGGTCGCCGGCCCGCTGGCCCTCCAGCCGCCGCCAAAGCAGCTCCGCGGCACTCTCCTCCAGCACCTGGGCCAGCTTGGGGTCCTCGATGACGTAGCCGGGCAGCAACCGGACCAGCAGGCCAATGTCGGATACCACCCCTTGGAGCTGGCCCTGGCGTTCGATGAACACCACGTCCACCTCCTCCTCGGCCAGCACGCGGGCCACCTCCGAGGCTGCCGCCTCGGCCGGCAGCGAGGGGTAGGGAGTAGCCAGGTCGCGAGCGCGCATCAGGTACCGCCTTTGGAGATCGGTTCGTGCGGACAACTGCCGACCAGGCTTCCCGGCGCACCGGTGGCACTGTACCCCGCCGCTGCTAGCCTGGGCCGCCAATGGAGGACGCGACCTGGTGGCAGCGCGGGGTGATCTACCAGATCTACCCGCGCTCGTTCATGGACAGCGACGGCGACGGGGTCGGCGACCTGCCGGGCATCCTGGGCCGGCTGGACCACCTCACCTGGCTCGGGGTGGACGCCATCTGGCTGTCGCCGGTGCATCCCTCGCCCATGGACGACTTCGGCTACGACGTCGCCGACTACACCGGCGTCGACCCGGTGTTCGGGACCCTGGCCGACCTGGACGAGCTGGTGGCCGCGGCCCACGGCCGGGGGCTGCGGGTGCTGCTGGACTGGGTGCCGAACCACACGTCGGACCGGCACCCCTGGTTCCAGGCGTCGCGGGCCTCGCGCGACCACCCCAGGCGTGACTGGTACATCTGGCGCGACCCGCGGCCCGGCGGCGGCCCGCCGACCAACTGGCTGCGCTACGTCGGCGACAGCGCCTGGCGCTGGGACGAGCACACCGGCCAGTACTACTACCGGGTGTTCCTGGACTCCCAGCCCGACCTGAACTGGCGCAACCCCCAGGTCCAGGAGGCCATGTTCGACACCCTGCGCTTCTGGCTGGCCAGGGGGATCGACGGGTTCCGGATCGACGCCCTTGTCGCCCTGGTCGAGGACGACCAGCTGCGCGACAACCCGCCCAACCCCCACTACCGGCCGGGCCGGGACTTCCCCTACATGCGGGAGCTGTCGATCTGGAACATCGACCAGCCCGAAACCCGCGAGCTGGCCGCCCGGATGCGCAAGGTCGTGGACGAGTTCGGCGACGACCGGGTGCTGCTGGCCGAGCTCGGGATCCCGCTGGAGCAGGCGGTGGCCTACTACGGCGGCGACGGCGACGGGATCCAGGTGCCCTTCAACTTCGAGCTGCTCAGCGCGGCCTGGGACGCGCACGGCATCGCCGGCTTCGTCGACCGCTACCTGGCCGCCCTTCCGGCCGGCGGCTGGCCCAACTGGGTGCTCGGCAACCACGACACCCCCCGGGTGGCCAGCCGGCTCGGCCCAGCCCAGGCCCGGGTGGCGGCCATGCTGCTGCTCACCCTGCCGGGCACGCCCATCCTCTACCAGGGTGAGGAGCTCGGCCTGGCCGACGTCCCCATCCCGCCCGACCAGGCCAAGGACCCGATCGCCCACCTGATCGCGGGCCGCGGCCGCGACCCCGAGCGCACCCCGATGCCCTGGGACGGCGGCCCCGGCGGCGGGTTCACCAGCGGCCGCCCCTGGCTGCCCCTTGGCGAGGGCAACCTGGCCCTCAACGTGGCCGCCCAGCGGGACGACCCCGCCTCCATGCTCAGCCTCCACCGCCGCCTGCTCCAGCTCCGCCGCCGCACCCCGGCCCTGGTCACCGGCGCCTACCACCCGGTCGAGGCCGACGGCGACGTCCTTGCCTACCGGCGCACCGACGCCGACGACGACCCCTGGCTGGTCGCCCTCAACCTCGGCCCCGACCCGGCCCGCCTGACCCTGGCCGACCCGGCCCCGGCCGGCCGGGTGGCGGTCTCCACCCACCCCGACCGCGACGGCCAGCCGGTCGGCGCGGCGCTCGAGCTGCGCGGCCACGAGGGCGTGGTTGTCGGGTATCGACCGGGAATGGCGGGGTAGACGCCCCCGGTCCGAACCGCCGTCCAAGGAGGACCGCATGACCGACGTAAGCCAGCCCGTGACCGACGACAGCATCAAGGTCCGCCAGCTCACCCACTACCAGTTCAGCTGGGTCGCCGGCGAGGCCGGCGAGCCGGGCACCTACACCCTCCAGCTGGTGCTCGACCAGGGCGCCTGGGAGGAGGTCCTGACCCTCGACGCCGACGACGCCGACAACCTCCAGGACCTGCTGGTGAACACCGACGTCGTCCAGTACGACGTCGAGCGCCGCGTGCTCATGTTCGGGGTCACCAAGATCGGCGAGTAGCCGCCCCCGGGTCGCGGGCGCGGCCTCCGCTACCATCGGCGTCGTGCCCGCGACCCGTTCTGACCTGCGCAACATCGCCATCGTGGCCCACGTCGACCATGGCAAGACGACCCTGGTCGACGCCATGCTGCGCCAGTCGGGGGTGTTCCGGGCCAACCAGGAGGTGGTGGACCGGGTCCTTGACTCGATGGACCTGGAGCGGGAGAAGGGCATTACCATCCTGGCCAAGCAGACCGCGGTCGAGTTCCGCGGGGTCCGGATCAACGTGGTCGACACGCCCGGGCACGCCGACTTCGGGGGCGAGGTCGAGCGGACCCTGCGGATGGTCGACGCCGTCCTGCTGCTGGTCGACGCCAGCGAGGGGCCGCTGCCCCAGACCCGGTACGTGCTCGGCAAGGCCCTGCAGCGCCGCCTGCCGGTGGTGGTGTGCGTGAACAAGGTCGACCGGTCCGACGCCCGGCCGGCCGAGGTCGTCCACGAGGTCGAGGAGCTGTTCCTTGACCTGGACGCCGACGAGGACCAGATCGGCTTCCCGATCCTGTACGCCAACGCCCGCGCCGGCCGGGCCGGGCACCGGCCGGGCGAGCTCGCCGGCGACCTGGCCCCGCTGCTGGAGACGATCGTCGCCACCACCCCGCCGCCGGGCTACCAGCCCGGGCACCCGCTCCAGTTCCTGGTCACCAACCTGGACGCCGACCCCTATGTCGGCCGGCTGGCCGTGGGGCGGCTGTGGCAGGGCGAGGTCGGGGTGGGCGACCGGGTCGGGGTGGCCAAGCGCGACGGCCGCCTGGAGGTCGCCAAGGTGACCAAGATCGTCGGGGCGGTCGGGCTGTCCCGCTCGGACCTGGACCACGCCGGGCCGGGGGAGATCGTGGCCATCGCCGGGCTGGGCGACGTCACCGTCGGCGAGACCGTGACCGACCCCGACGACCCCAGGCCCCTGCCGCATGTCTCGATCGACGAGCCCAGCATCTCGATGCGGTTCGGGGTCAACACCTCGCCGTTCGCCGGCAACGACGGCACCTACCTGACCAGCCGACACCTGAAGGAACGCCTCGACCGGGAGGTGCTCGGCAACGTGGCCATCCGGGTCGTGCCCACCGACTCGCCCGACACCTTCGAGGTCCAGGGCCGGGGCGAGCTCCAGCTGGCCGTGCTGATCGAGCAGATCCGCCGCGAGGGCCACGAGCTGGAGGTGTCGCGGCCCGAGGTCATCACCCGGACCGTCGACGGACGGGTCCAGGAGCCGTACGAGGCGGTCACCCTGGACGTGCCCGAGGAGTTCGTCGGCGTGGTCACCCAGGGCCTGGCCCTGCGCCGGGGGCGGATGACCGACATGGTCAACCACGGCACCGGCTGGGTGCGCCTGGAGTTCCGGGTGCCGGCCCGGGGCCTCATCGGCTTCCGCTCCACCCTGCTCACCGCCACCCGGGGCACGGCCATCCTCCACCACCTGTTCGACGGCTACGACGCCTGGGCGGGGCCGATCAACGACCGGGTCAACGGCGCCCTGGTCGCCGACCGGGTCGGGACCACCACCGGCTACGCCCTCTGGCAGCTCCAGGAGCGGGGCGAGCTGTTCGTCGGCCCCGGCACCCAGGTGTACGAGGGCATGGTGATCGGTGAGAACGCCCGTCCCGAGGACATGGACGTCAACCCGACCCGCGAGAAGCAGAAGACCAACATCCGCACCCACGCCTCGGACGAGGCCATCCGGCTGGTCCCGCCGACCGTGCTGTCGCTCGAGCAGGCCATCGAGCGGGTCGGCCCCGACGAGCTCGTCGAGGTCACCCCGACCCAGCTCCGCCTGCGCAAGCGGGTCCTGGACGCCCCCTCCCGCGGCCGGGCGGCCAAGCGGGCCCGCCAGCAGCGCTGATCCGCCGCCGGGTGCGTACACTCCGGTCGTGGGACGTTCCGGGTACCGCCGCCGGCGCTGGCTCGTGCTCCATGCCGGCGCCTGGCTGCTGGTGGGCGTGTTCTCCACCGGGATCTGGTGGTTCGCGGAACGGTCCCAGGGGATGACCACGGCCTTCTGGCCGGGTTTGCTCCTCCTGCTGCTGCTGATCCCCCTGGCCCTGCACGCCGCCGTCGTCTACATGACCCGCCCCCCGCGGCAGCGCCCGTCCACGGCCCAGGACCATGGCACGGCCCCGTCCCCGGCGCCCGAGCGGGGCGAGCGGGCCCTGGCCACGGTCCTGTTCACCGACATCGTCGGGTCGACCGACCACGCCCGGCAGGTCGGCGACCGGCGCTGGGCGCAGCTGCTGGACATCCACGACCGGCTCGCCCGCGAGCTCGTCGGCCAGCTCCAGGGCCGGCTGGTCAAGTCGACCGGCGACGGGATCCTGGCCCTGTTCGACCGGCCCGGTCGGGCGATCCGCTGCGCCACCGCCCTGCGCGACCGGCTGCGGGGCAACGGCGTCGAGATCCGGGCCGGGGTCCACACCGGCGAGGTCCAGCTGCGGGGTGAGGACGTCGGCGGCATCGCCGTCCACATCGCCGCCCGGGTGATGGCCACCGCCGGCCCCGGGGAGGTGCTGGTCTCCAGCACCGTCCACGACCTGGTCGCCGGGTCCGACTACGTGCTCGAGGACCGCGGCGCCCACGCCCTGCGGGGCATGACCGGTGAGTACCGGCTGTTCGCGGTCCTACACTGAGCCCATGGACGTGACCATCGTCGAGGTCAGCCCGCGCGACGGGCTCCAGAACGAGGCCGTCGTCCTGCCCACCGAGGCCAAGGTCGAATTGATCACCCGGCTGGTCGCGGCCGGGGCCCGGCGGGTCGAGGCGGTGTCGTTCGCCCACCCCCGGCTGGTCCCGGCGATGGCCGACGCCGAGGCGGTGATGGAGCGGGTGCCCCGGGCCGACGGGGTCTCCTACGCCGGCCTGGTCCTCAACCGGCGCGGTCTCGACCGCGCCCTGGACAGCGGGGTCGACGAGGTCAACGTGGTCGTCTGCGTCAGCGAGACCTTCAGCCGGCGCAACCAGAACGCCAGCACCGGCGAGAGCATGCTGGCGGCCGCCGAGGTCATTCAGAGGGCGCGGGCCGAGGGGCTGTTCACCACCCTCACCCTGGCCACCTCGTTCGGCTGCCCGTTCGAGGGCGAGGTCGACCCCGGCCGCGTGGTCGAGCTGGCCGCCGAGGGGGCGGCGGCCGGAGTGCACGAGCTCTGCCTGGCCGACACCATCGGGGCCGGGGTGCCGTCCCAGGTCCGGGACCTCGTGGCCAGGGCCCGGGACGCCGTGGGCGCGGAGCCGCCGCTGCGGTTCCACTTCCACAACACCCGCAACACCGGCTTCGCCAACGCCGTCACCGCCGTCGAGCTGGGGGCCAGGGTGCTGGACGCCAGCGCCGGCGGCATCGGCGGCTGCCCGTTCGCCCCGAGGGCGACCGGCAACATCGCCACCGACGACCTGGTGTTCCTGCTGGAGCGGATGGGCCTGGACACCGGCTACGACCTGGGGAAGCTGCTGCCGACGGCCGCCTTCCTGGCCGACCAGCTCGGTCACGAGGTCCCGGCCCTGGTCCCCAGAGCCGGCGCATTTCCCTGATCCGAGCTCCCGGCGGCAACCGTTGCGGTTGCGAGCCACGAAGAGCAGGCGTAGAACGGTTCCAGTTCGACTCGTCCTCCGAGCCCCCGTGGACGACCGACTTCCGGAGAAGCCAGTGGTCCACGCGACCCGGTCGGACCCTGCCGTCGACGATGTCCTCCCTGGTGATGAGCTGGCCGTGGACCGCGTCGAAGGCTGGTTCCGGCAGTACGCCGCCAGCAACGACCCCGACGTCCGCGAACGGATCATCGTCGCCTACCTCGGCCTGGCCGACCGGCTGGCCGACCGCTACCGGGGCAGCCGCGGGGCCACCCCCGAGGACCTGCGCCAGACGGCCCGGGTCGGCCTGGTGGCGGCCGTCGACCGCTACGACCCCGACTACGGCAACCCGTTCGTCCCGTATGCGGTCGCCTGCGTCGTCGGCGAGATCAAGCGCTACCTGCGCGACACCAGCTGGCGGGTCCACGTCTCCCGCCCGGTGAAGGAGCGCTCCCTGCGGCTGTGCAAGGCCCTGGACGAGCTGCCCCACACCCTGGGTCGCTCCCCGACCGTGGCCGAGCTGGCCGCCCACCTGGGGATCTCCGAGGAGGAGGCCCTGGAGGCGATCGAGGTCGTCCACACCCGCTCCGAGGTGTCGCTCGACCAGCAGGTCGGCGAGGAGAGCGACGCCTCCCTGGGCGACCGGCTGCCGGCCGCCCCGCCCCGCGAGGAGCTGGAGGACCTGCTCCTGCTGCCCGGCCTGGTCGACGGCCTGCCCGAGCCGGAGCGCGAGATCGTCGTCCTCCGCTTCTTCCACGACCTGGACCAGTACGATATCGCCGCCCGGGTCGGGTGCTCCCAGATGCACGTCTCCCGCCTGCTGCGCCGCGCCCTCGGCCGCATGCGCACCCAACTGCTGGTCTCCTAGGAGGAGGATGCATGGCACAGGACGCCGTTTCCCTGATCAAGGCAGACCACCGCAAGGTGGAGCAGCTGTTCCGTGAGTTCGAGGAGGCGGGCGACCGGGCCTACAAGACCAAGCAGCAGCTGGTCTCCCAGATCATCAGGGAGCTCGAGGTCCACGCCACCATCGAGGAGGAGACCTACTACCCGGCCGTCGAGGCCAAGGCCAAGAAGGACGGCAAGGAGCTGGTCGCCGAGGCGGTCGAGGAGCACCACGTCGTCAAGGTCCTCCTCGGCGAGCTGAGCGCGATGTCGGCCGAGGACGAGAGCTTCGACGCCAAGGTGACCGTGCTCATGGAGAACGTCCGGCACCACGTCGAGGAGGAGGAATCCGAGCTCCTCCCGCAGTCCGAGGAGATCCTCGGCGACGAGGAGCTGGCCCGCCTGGGCGAGGAGATGGCGGCGCGCAAAAAGCAGCTCGGCGCCGACTGAACCCGGTTTGGACGGTCCGCCTCCCGTTTACACTCCCCTCAGGTGAACGGGAGGTGGGCAGCCCATGTCGGATGGGGAGACCAAGAAGGAACGTCTCAACCGTGAGCTGATGGAACTGCTGCAGGAGCTCCGGGTGGTCATCCCGGGGGTCCAGGTGCTGCTGGCGTTCCTGCTCACCGCCCCCTTTCAGCAACGTTTCGCCCAGCTTCCCGGGTCGATGCGCAACGCCTTCTTCGCCTCGATCGCCTGCGCGACCCTCGCCACCGCGTTCCTGATCGCCCCGTCGGCCCACCACCGGCTGCGCTGGCGGGCCGGTGAGAAGGAGCCCCTGGTGCGGATCGGCAACCAGATGGCCATCGCGGGCACGGTGTTCCTGGCCGCGGCGATCGTGCTCGCCCTCTACGTGATCACCGACGTGCTGTTCACCACCAACCTGGCCGTCCTGACCGCGGTCGCGGCCGTGGTGGTGTTCGCCGGGCTCTGGTACGCCCTGCCGATGATCTGGCGCTCCCCGTCCCAGGAGGAGCAGGCCTCGGAGGCACAGGCCCCGGGCGACGGCCAGCCTCAGGAGAGCCGGGGGGCCAGCTCCCGGCGGTAGAACTCAAAGAAGCCGGCCTGGTCCTTGCCGATCTGGCTGACGTAGACCTCGTCGAAGCCGGCGTCGAGGTACTGCCGGAAGCTCTCCAGATGCCGCTCCGGGTCGGGCCCGCAGGGGATCGTCTCGGCCACCTTGTCCTCGGTGACCAGCTGGGATGCCTGCTCGAAGTGGCTCGGCAGGGCCAGCTCCTGAGAGAG
The DNA here is from genome assembly GCA_036259695.1 of Actinomycetes bacterium. GTDB lineage: Bacteria > Actinomycetota > CALGFH01 > CALGFH01 > CALGFH01 > CALGFH01. The sequence continues at coordinate 10,938 of DATABK010000448.1, forward strand.
CTGGCCGGGCACCAGGGTGTTGGGCCACAGCTCGAAGGCGGTCTTGCGGGCGGCCGCCTCGTCCCGGCCCCAGCAGACCTTCATGCCGCCCTGCTTGATCCCCTTGCCGCCCTGCTGCACGTAGCTGTCCAGGGCCTCCTTGTCGGGGGCGGTGCTGATGTAGCCGTCGCCGATGCGGGCGGCCAGGCTGATCGCCTTGGGCCCGAGGGCCGAGATCAGCACCGGCGGCGGGGTGTCGGGCAGCGAGTACACGCGCGCGTTCTCGACCTGGTAGTGGCGGCCGTCGTGGCTGGTCAGCCCGCCCTCCCAGAGCTTGCGCATGACCTCGACGGCCTCCTCGAGCATCTCCAGGCGGGTGTCGACCCGCGGCCAGCGGTCGCCGAGGACGTGCTCGTTGAGGTTCTCACCGCTGCCCACCCCTAACAGGAAGCGGCCCTCCAGCATGAGGGCGGCGGTGGCGGCCGCCTGGGCCAGGATGGCCGGGTGGATCCGGAAGGTCGGGCAGGTGACCCCGGTGGTCACCTTGAGGTTGGTGGTGGCGGCGATGCCGCCGATCACCGACCACACGAACGGGCTCTGGCCCTGGTTGTCGTTCCAGGGGTGGTAGTGGTCGGAGATCCACACCGACCGGAAGCCGGCCTCCTCGGCCTGCTGGGCCTGACGGACCAGCTCGGCCGGGCCGTGCTCCTCGCTGGACAGGAAGTAGCCGATCTCGGCCATGTCGTCGCTCCTCGTCGTCCGTGGTCGGGTGGGTGGCTCAGACGTCGCTGGTGCCGCCGACGCCGGTGCGGAACTCGCCGAGCCGCAGCGGCCCGCCGGCGGCCGGGTCGAGCGGCGGGGTGTCGGCCCCCGCCCCCTGGCGGAGTCCGGCCAGCAGCTCGGAGAGGGCGTCGGTGGCGCTGTGCCGGGGCGCCCAGCCGAGCTCGGCCCGGGCCCGGCCGGCGTCCAGCAGGGGCGACCGGAGGGCCAGGTCGAGCCAGCCCGGCGACACCGGCTGGAGGTGGAGCCGCCAGGTGGCGACCGCGCCCGCCTTGAGCAGCCCGGCCGGCACCGGCACGGGCCGGGCGTCCAGCAGCCCGGCCACCGTGTCGGCGTCCAGCACCGGGTCGGCGGCCAGGTTGAAGGCGCCCCTGGCGTCGCCGGCCACGGCCAGCCGGTAGGCCTGGCCGACGTCTTCGGCGTGGACGGCCTGGGTGCGCAGCCGCCTGACCCTCGGCACCACCGGGATGGCCCCGGCCCTGGCCAGTGAGCCCGGGACCAGCGGGCCGAGGAAGTAGCGGCGGATCTCGGAGGCGGCGATCCGCTTGAAGGTCAGGGCCGGGCGCAGCCGGACCACCCGGGTCCCTGGGTGGTCGCGCTCGAACAGGTCGAGCAGCCGTTCCTGGTAGGCCTTGTCGCGGGAGTAGGAGGAGGTGGTGACCCCGTGGGTCGGCCAGGTCTCGTCGACGGTGCGGTCCTTGGGGCCGGGGGAGTAGGCCCCGATCGAGGAGGCGCAGACCACCGCCCCGACCCCGGCCTGGGAGGCGGCGGCCAGCACCCGCTCGGTGCCGACGACGTTGGTCCGCCACAGGGCGAACTGGTCGTGGGACGGCTGGATCAGCCAGGCCAGGTGGACGACCACGTCGGCCCCGCGGAAATGGCCGCTCAGGTCGTCGGCGGCCACGTCCGCGGTGGCCCAGTCCGTCTTGGGCAGCTCGAGCTCGGGCAGCCGCCTGGCCAGCCCCAGCACCGAGGTGACCGACTGCTCGTCCCCCAGCGCCCGGAGCAGGCTGGTGCCGACGTTCCCGCTGGCCCCGGTGACCACGACCCGCATCCGGCCTCCCTCCGACGGGGTATCGGAGCGAGCTACCCCTGGCCCCGGCCGGGGAAACACCACCAGAGGGACCGGGACGGGGGGAGAATGCCGGCACATGTTCCCCAGACCGCTGCTCGACACCGCGCGCCGTCGCCGCCCGCGACATCCCGCCCAGCGCGTGGCCGCCGCCTTCGCGGTCGGCATCCTGGCCGGGACGCTCCTGCTGCTGCTGCCGCACGCCAGGGCCGGGCCCGGCGGGGCTCC
>DATABK010000449.1:0-2912 GCA_036259695.1 Actinomycetes bacterium
CTACTACCAGAGCAACCAGGAGGGCCTGAAGATCATCAAGATCACCGAGGAGGGCACCACCGGGGTGGAGCCCACCGCCGAGACGATCGAGTCGGGCGACTACCCGCTGTCGCGTCCCCTGTACATCTACGTCAAGGAGGACTCGCTGCGGCGGCCCGAGGTCGGCCAGTTCGTCGAGTTCTACCTGGAGCAGACCCCGCAGATCATCGCGGACGTCGGCTACGTCGCCGCGCCCCAGGAGGACTACACCCAGGGCCTGTCCAAGCTCCAGCCCTTCCTGACCACGAGCTGACGTGAGCATCACCCGCCGGAAGGCCCGCACGGGCGAACGGGTCATCATCAAGGTCCTGTTCGCCTGTGCGGTGCTCTCGATCGCGGTCACCGTGGGGATCGTCGCCGTGCTGTTGGTCGACACCGTCGAGTTCTTCCGCGAGTCCAGCCTGCTCGACTTCCTCACCGGGACCGTCTGGGCGCCAGGGCAGGGCGCCGGCGAGGGCGGCCGCTACGGGGTCCTGCCCCTGGTCAACGGCACCCTGATGATCGGCGTCGGCTCCCTGGCCGTCGGCCTGCCCCTCGGGGTCCTGACCGCGATCTACCTGTCGGAGTACGCCAACCCCCGGGTCCGGGGCATGCTCAAGCCGACCCTGGAGATCCTGGCCGGCATCCCCACGGTGGTGATCGGCTTCTTCGCCCTCCAGTTCATCACCCCGACCCTGCTGCGGCCCATCTTCGGGGAGGACCGGGTGTTCATCTTCAACGCCGCCTCCGGCTCCATCGCGGTCGGCCTGATGATCCTGCCGATCATCGCCTCCATCAGCGAGGACGCCATGCGTGCGGTCCCGGCGTCGCTCCGGGAAGCCGCCTACGGGCTCGGCTCGACCAAGCGCCAGGTGAGCCTGCGGGTGGTCGTCCCGGCCGCCCTGTCCGGCATCGCCGCCTCGGTGATCCTCGCCTTCTCCCGGGCCGTCGGGGAGACCATGGCGGTCACCATCGCCGCCGGCAACAGCCCCAAGATGACCCTGGACTTCTTCACCTCGATCCAGACCCTGACCGCCTCCATCGCCCAGACGGTGCGGGGCGAGGTGGCCGCCGGGACGGTCCGCTACAACGCCCTGTTCGCCCTCGGCATGACCCTGTTCGTGATCACCCTGGTCATGAACCTGCTCTCGGCCCGCATCGTCCGCCGCTTCCGGCAGGTGTACTCATGACCACCGCCACCGAGGCCCTCGTCCCGTCGCGGCTGCGGCGGGGCGCGACCCGCAGCGGCGCCAGGATCCTGGTCGACACGGCCTTCTCGGTCGTGCTGTTCGTGGGCACCATCGTCGGGGTGATCGCGCTGGCCACTCTGATCTGGACCATCGTCGACAGCGGCTGGGCCCGGCTGATGGCCGACCCGGCAGGCTTCCTCGGCAACTACGTCTCCCGCCTGCCGGCCCGGGCCGGGATCAAGGCGGCCCTGGTCGGCTCCGCCTACCTGATGGCCCTGACCGCCCTGTTCTGCTTCCCGATCGGCGTCGGCGCCGCCATCTACCTGGAGGAGTTCGCCCCCCGCAACCGGGTGACCAACTTCGTCGAGGCCAACATCGCCAACCTGGCCGGAGTCCCCTCGGTTGTCTACGGCCTCCTCGGGCTGGGCATCTTCGCCCGCTTCCTGCGCATGGGGCCGAGCCTGCTGGCCGGCGCCCTCACCCTGGCCGTGATGAGCCTGCCGGTGATCATCGTGGCCGCCCGCGAGTCGATCCGGGCCGTGCCCGAGTCGATCCGGCTTGGCGCGTATGCCCTCGGGGCCACCAGGTGGCAGACGGTGCGCCGCCAGGTCCTGCCCGCGGCTATGCCCGGGACCTTGACCGGCACCATCCTCGCCCTCTCCAGGGCCATCGGCGAGACGGCCCCACTGCTGGTCATCGGCCTGCCGATCGTCATCTTCAGCCTGCCCAACGACATCCGCGACCCCGTCTCGGCCCTGCCCCTGCTGATCTTCGACTGGACCAGCCGCCCCCAGCCGGCCTTTGCCGAGGCGGCCGCCGCGGCCAGCATCGTCCTGCTGGCGCTGCTGCTGGCCATGAACGCGGTCGCGATCTTCCTGCGCAACCGATACACGATCCGGTGGTGACCCGATGACACAAGGACGGACCCAGGTGAAGGACCCCGTCGCCGTCGACGAGACCCCGCTCGAGGCGGTGTTCCGGCTCGATGACGTCCACGTCCACTACGGCAGGTTCCTGGCCCTGCGGGGCGTCAACCTCGAGATCGGCCGGAACGAGATCACCGCCTTCATCGGCCCCTCGGGCTGCGGCAAGAGCACCCTGATCCGCTGCCTCAACCGCATGAACGACCTGATCCCGGGGGCCCGGGTCGAGGGCAAGATCCACTACCACGGCCAGGACCTGTACGGCGACGGCGTCGACCCGGTCGAGGTCCGGCGGCGCATCGGCATGGTCTTCCAGAAGCCCAACCCGTTCCCCAAGTCGATCTACGAGAATGTCGCCTTCGGCCCCAAGGTCATCGGCATGCAGCCCAGGAGCATGGACGAGCTGGTCGAGCGGTCCCTGCGCGGGGCCGCGCTCTGGGAAGAGGTCAAGGACAAGCTCAAGCAGAACGCCCTGTCGCTGTCCGGCGGCCAGCAGCAGCGGCTCTGCATCGCCCGGGCGATCGCCGTGGAGCCCGACGTCATCTTGATGGACGAGCCCTGCTCGGCCCTTGACCCGGTCTCCACCGGCCGCATCGAGGACCTCATGGAACAGCTCAAGAAGGACTACACGATCGTCATCGTCACCCACAACATGCAGCAGGCGGCGCGCATCAGCGACCGGACGGCGTTCTTCACCGCCGAGGTGAACCCGACCTCCGACACCCGCACCGGGGTGCTGGTGGAGTACGACCACACCGAGCGGATCTTCTCCAACCCGGCC
>DATABK010000450.1:0-8109 GCA_036259695.1 Actinomycetes bacterium
GCCCCCGGCGCAGCAGCGCCAGGGCCCGGATCGGCTCGCCCACGACCTCGCCACGCCCCCGCGTCACGGCTCGTCCGCCGTTCGTTCCGCCGTCTCGTAGGCGCGGACCAGGCGGGCGTAGCCGGGGGTGGTGGCCAGCAGCCGGTGGTGGTCGCCGTCGGCCACCAGCCGGCCTTCCTCCAGGTACAGCACCCGGTCGGCCATGCCGATGGTGGCCAGCCGGGAGGCCACCACCACGGTGGTGGTGGAGGGCAGGTGGCCCTCCAGGCCGCCCAGGATGGCCGCCTCGGTCACCGGGTCGACACTGGAGGTGGCGTCGTCCAGCACCAGCAGCCGGGGCCGGCCGGCCAGGGCCCGGGCCAGGGCGACCCGCTGGCGCTGGCCGCCCGACAGGGTCGCTCCGCGCTCGCCCACCACCGTGTCGTAGCCGTCGGGCAGCCGGGTCACGAACTCCTCCGCCTGGGCGAGGCGGGCCGCGTCGACCACCCCGTCCTCGTGGGGACGCTCCAGCCGGATGTTGTCGGCCACCGAGGTCGAGAACAGGAACGGCTCCTGGAAGGCGACCCCGACCGCCGCGGCCAGCTCGCCGGGGTCCAGCTCGGCCAGGTCCCGGCCGCCGAGCCGGATGGTCCCCCGGTCCGGTTCCAGGAGGCGGGCCAGCAGCAGGGCCAGGGTCGACTTGCCCGACCCGGTGGGGCCGACCAGGGCCACGGTGCTGCCGGCCGGGACCCGGAACGACACCTCGTGCAGGACCTCGGCCCCGGGCTCGTAGCCGTAGCCGACCCGGTCGACGACCAGCTCCAGCGGCCCGCCGGGCAGGCCGTCCCCGGCCGCCGGGGCCGGGCCGGCCGGGAGGGGTTCGGCCAGGACCTCGCTGACCCGCTCGTAGCCGGCCACGGCCCTCGGCATGTCCCCGAGCACGTAGCCGATCAGGCGCAGCGGCCAGATCAGCAGGGCGAACAGGTTGATCAGGCCGACCAGGGTGCCGGGGGTGATCGCCCCCTGCTCGATCCGCCAGACACCGATGACCAGCAGGGCGACCGTGGCCAGGGCGGGCAGGGCGTCCAGGCTGGCCTCGAAGTTGGCCGTGACCCGGGCGGCCTCGATGCGGGCGTCGCGCAGCAGCTCGGCCTTGTCGGCGAACCGCCGGCCCTCGGCCTCCTCGGCCTGGAGGGCCTTGACGACCAGGGCGCCGTCGAAGCTCTCGTGGGCCACCGCCGACATGTCGCCGAGCCGCTCCTGGCCCAGGGTGGTCGGTTGCTCCACCCGCCGCTGGAAGGCCAGGTTGAGCACCAGGATGGCCGGGACCACGAGCAGGCCCAGGGCGGCCAGGAACGGGTCGGCCAGGAACAGCCAGACCGCGGCCGCCCCGAGCATGGTCAGCACCCCGGTGGCGAAGGGCAGGGGCGAGAGGATCTCGGAGGCGGCGTCCAGGTCGCCCTCGGCCCGGGACAGCAGCTCGCCCGCCGGGTGCTCGTGGTGCCAGGTCAGCGGCAGGCGGTGGTAGCGCTGGGCCAGCTCGTCGCGCAGGGTCGCCTGCACGTTGGCGTGGACGATGGTGGCGGCGATGCGGCGAGTGATGATCCCGACCGTCTTGACCAGCCCGACGGCCACGATGGCGGCGGCCGCGGCCACCGCCACCCCGGCCCGGAGCTGGCCGCTCTGGAACCGGGGGGTCACCGCCCGGTCGACCACCTGGCCCAGCACCCACGACTGGGCCACCGTCCCGATGGCGTAGATGGCCGCTCCCGACACGGCGATCACGAACGGCCGGGGGTGCAGGGCGACCTGGCGGCGGATCACGCGGAGGCCACGCCGGAGCAGGCGTCCTTGCGGCAGGGTGGGGGCTGTGGCGCTCACCCGGCCATGGTGCCGGAAGCGTCCCGCTCCGATAAACCCAGTTTCGTGAGCACGGCCGCGGCCGTCTTGATCCCGGTGTGGAAGCGCTCCAGGTCGAGGTTCTCGTCGGGGGCGTGGTTGGCCTGGTCGGGGTTGCCGAGCGGGATCCCGAAGGTGGGCAGGCCCAGCACCCCGGTGAACACGTGCAGGGGGAGGCTGCCCCCGAGGGTGGGCACGAGCAGCGGGTCGGTCCCCTGGGCGGCGGCCATGCCGGCCCGGATGGGGTCGGTGAAGGGCGAGCCCATCGGGGTCCGCGACGGCTCCATCGAGCCCTGGCGGATGAAGTCGACCCCGGGGGCGTGCCGCCGGACGTGGGCCTCGAGCCTGTCGTAGACGTCGGCCGCCCGCTGGGCGTGGACCAGGCGCACGTCGCACTTGGCCACGGCCTCGGACGGCAGGACGGTCTGGGTGCCCCGGCCGCCGTAGCCGCCGTGGAGGCCGTTGATGGTCAGGGTCGGCCAGGCGGCCAGCCGCTCGGCGAAGCCCCGCTCGACCGGCGCGTCCAGTTCCTCCAGGCCCAGGTCGGCCTTGACCGCGGCCACGTCGACCGGCAGCCGGCGAAGGGCCTCCCGCTCGGCCTCTCCAAGGGGCTCGACCTCGTCGGCGAACCCCTCGACGGTGATCCGGCCGTCGCGGTCGCGCATGGTGGCGAGCAGGTGGACCAGCGTCCACAGCGGGTTGGGGACCACCCCGCCCCAGTTGCCCGAGTGCAGCGACCGGTTGGCCCCCCTGGCCCGCAGCTCGAAGCTGGCGATCCCCCTGACCCCGAACACCAGCCGCCAGCCGCCCCCCGGGTCGACCGGCCCGTCGCTCCAGACCACCAGGTCGGCGGCGAGCCGGTCGCGCTCGGCGTCGGCGAACCCGGCCAGGTGGGGCGACCCGATCTCCTCCTCCCCGTCCAGCAGCACCTTGACCGTGCACGGCAGCTCGCCCCGGGTGGCCAGCAGGCTCTCCACGGCCAGGAGCTGGGCCAGGTGCTGGCCCTTGTTGTCGGCGCCGCCGCGGCCGTACAGGCGGCCGTCGCGGACCTCGGGCTCGAACGGTGGGCTGGTCCAGGCGTCCAGCGGGTCGGGCGGCTGCACGTCGTAGTGGCCGTAGACGAGCACGGTGGGGGTGCCGGGGGGCCCGGCCCGGTGGCCGAGGACCAGCGGCCAGCCGGCCGTGGAGGCGACGATCGCCTCCAGGCCGGCCGCGGCCACCAGGTCGCGGGCGTGGCCGGCGGCGGCGGGCATGCCCTGACCGGTGGCGCTCACGCTCGGCACCCGGACCCAGCCGGCCAGGCGGTCCACGAACGACGCCCGGTTGGCGTCGACGTGGGCGAACACGTCGTCCAGCTGGGGCCGGGCCGTGCCGCTCACGGGGTGTTGGGGTCGAGCCAGAGGTTGGTGATGTCGGGGTTGGCCAGCCAGGGGCTGAAGACCCAGTTCCGGACCCGGGAGGACCAGAAGAACACTTCCCGGTCGTACACCAGGGGCGCCCAGGCCGCGTCCTCCATGACCAGCCGGTCGATCTGGCCCCACAGGCTGGCCCTGGCCTGGTCGTCGCGGGCCTCGTAGGCCTGGTCGATGAGCTCGTTGACCTTGGCGTTGTTGTAGCTGCCGTAGTTGTTGTTGGAGGTCGCGGTGATGGTGCGGCCGTCCAGGAGGACGCCGATGATCGAGCGGCTGCCGTTGCCGGGGACGTCGGGGCAGACGCGGGCCGCCCCCAGGTGGTGCTCGTCGCGCTTGGCCCGCAGGCGCAGCGACTTGCTGTAGGCGTCGAGCCCCTTGTAGAAGGTCGGCTTCAGCCGGATCCCGGCCCGGCCGAGCGACGACTCCAGCACCTGGTACAGGGCCTTCCACTTGGGCGAGGACTGCCCGACGTAGGTCAGGGTGACCCCGTCGGCGTAGCCGGCCTCGGCCAGCAGCTCCCTGGCCTTGTCGGGATCGCCGCGGGCGTCCTGGGAGGGGTACAGGTCGAAGGTGGTGTGGCCGCTCAGGGTGGGGGACAGGACGGTGGTGGCCGGCGCCCCGGCGTAGGCGCCCCCGATGGCCAGCACCACCGCCTGGCGGTCGATGGCGTAGTTGACCGCCTGGCGGACGGCCAGCTCCCTGGTCGGCCCGGCGTCCATCTGCAGGGTCAGGTAGTGGACGCAGCCGGTGGTCTCGACCGCCAGCCGCCGGGACAGCGTCGGGTCGTCGAAGAGCCGCTGGAGGTCGCCGACCGGCGGGGGCACGGCATCCAGGTTCAGGTCGGCCTTCCCGCCCTCGATGTCCTCCTGGATCTCGCGTTCGCTGCGGCCGATGGTCACGCTCACCTTGTCGACCCAGGCGCTGCGCAGCGGGTCGGTCCGCGGGTCCCAGTTCTCGTTGCGGACCAGCTCGATCCCCCGGCCGGGGACGTACCGCTCGAGCCGGTAGGGCCCGGAGGCGGCCAGCGCCCGGCCGTAGTCCAGGCCCAGCCGGTACTCCGACGCGTGCTCCTCGGGGACCGGCGAGAAGAACGGCAGGGTCAGGAGGCTGGGGAAGTCGCTGGCCGGCCGGTCGAGGGTGATCTTGAGGGTGTGGCTGTCCGGGGCCCGCAGGCCCGAGATCGACCCGGCCCGGCCGGCCGCGAAGTCGCCGGCCCCGCTGATCAGCCTGGCGTACGGGTTGGGCGACCCGGGGCCCGGCTGGTCGGGGTCGAGCTGGCGCTCGACCGCGTAGACGAAATCCTCGGCCCGGACCTCCCGGTTGACCGGCGGGGCGTACCTGACCCCGCGGCGGATCCGGAAGGTGTAGGTGCGGCCGTCGTCCGAGAGCGCATAGGGCCCGTCGGCCAGGTCGGGCACCGGCACCAGCGAGCGCTGGCCGGTGACCCGGGTGTCGAAGGAGTACAGCTCCCTGACCATCCCCCGGAGCAGGGCGAAGTCGAAGGCCGCGTAGGCGACCCCCGGGTCGAGCGCGTCGACGTCGCTGTGGGTCTGGACCAGCAGGGTCCCGCGCTTGACCCCGCGGGTCGACCGGCCGTTGCCGGTGCCCCCGTCACCCCCGCTGTCGCAGGCCGAGGCCAGCAGCACGAGGGCGCAGAGCAGCGACACCCACCTGAGGGACCTCATCACCTGACCATGATGCCTGGGCCGGCCACAGCCTGCCCGCGCTAGAGCAGACTGCGTGGCTCGGCGAAGTGGCAGGCCACCGGGTGGCCCTGCCCGCGGTCGACCAGGGCCGGCTCCTGCTCGGCGCAGATGTCCTGCGCCTTCCAGCAGCGGGTGCGGAACCGGCAGCCCGACGGCGGGTTGACCGGGCTGGGCACGTCGCCCTCGAGCACGATGCGGCGCCGCTGGCGCTCCAGCTTGGGGTCGGGGATGGGCACGGCCGACAGCAGCGCCTGGGTGTAGGGATGGCTGGCCCGTTCGTAGATGTGGTCGCGGGGGCCGATCTCGACGATCTTGCCCAGGTACATGACGGCGACCCGGTCGCAGATGTGGCGCACCACCGACAGGTCGTGGGCGATGAACACGTACGACAGCCCGAGACGCCCCTGGAGCTCCTCGAGCAGGTTGACCACGCCGGCCTGGATGGAGACGTCGAGGGCCGACACCGGCTCGTCGAGGACCAGCACCTTGGGCTCCAGCGCCAGGGCCCTGGCGATGCCGATGCGCTGGCGCTGGCCGCCGGAGAACTCGTGCGCGTAGCGGTTGCCGTGCTCGGGGTTGAGCCCGACCACGGTCAGCAGCTCCCGGACCCGCTCCTTGCCCTGGCGCTTGTAGAGCCCGTGGATGATCAGCGGCTCGGCCACGATGTCGTTGACCGGGATCCGCGGGTTGAGCGACGCGTACGGGTCCTGGAACACCACCTGGAGGTCGCGGCGGATGCCCCGCATCTGCTTGCGGGTCTTGCCGACCAGCTCCTCGCCCTGGAACTTGACCGATCCCGAGGTCGGCGGGCTCAGCTGGAGGATGGCCTTGCCGGTGGTCGACTTGCCGCAGCCCGACTCGCCGACCAGTCCAAGCGTCTCGCCCTTGTGCAGCTGGAAGGTCAGGTCGCAGGCGGCGTGGACGTCGCCGATGCGGCGCCGGACCACGCCCCCGCCCATCAGCGGGTAGTGCTTGACCAGGTTGGTGACCTCGAGGATGGTCTCGCCGGCGCCGTTCTGCTGGGAGGCCCCGGCCGCCTGGGGCGTGGTCTGGGTCATGAGCGATCCTCCGCCTGCTCCGCCGCCGCGGCCTCGGCCTTGGCCTGCTCCAGGTTCCCGAGCCGGTCGAGGTGCTGGATGGCCTGGCTGTCGGCCTCGGCGGTCTCGAACACCTCGGCGGCGGCGACGTCGCCGGCCAGCTCCTCGGCGTAGTGGCAGGCGGCCACGTGGTCGACGCCGGCCACCGACCGCAGCGGCGGCTCCTCGGCGTCGCAGTGGGGGCGGCTCATCGGGCAGCGGGGCGAGAACGGGCACCCCGGGGGCAGGTTGATCAGCGACGGCGGCGCCCCCCGGATCGGGGTGAGCGGCTCGTTGCCCTTGTCGTCGAGGCGGGGCAGGCTGCCCAGCAGCCCGAGCGTGTAGGGCATCCTCGGGTCGTAGTAGATGGCGTCGGTGTCGCCGATCTCGACCGGCTTGCCGGCGTACATGACCAGCACCCGGTGGGCCATGCTGGCCACCACCCCGAGGTCGTGGGTGATGAGCACGATCCCGGCCGAGGTGTTCTCCTGCACCCGGCGCAGGGTGTCCAGGACCTGGGCCTGGACGGTCACGTCGAGGGCGGTGGTCGGCTCGTCGGCGATGATGACGTCCGGGTCGTTGGTCATCGCCATGGCGATGACGGCCCGCTGGCGCATGCCGCCCGAGAACTCGTGCGGGTAGTTCTTGGCCCGCTCGGGAGCGTTGGGGATGCCGACGATGTCGAGCAGCTCCACCGCCCGGGCCCACGCCTTGTCCTTGCCGATGTCCTGGTGGGCGAGGATCGCCTCCTGGAGCTGCCAGCCCACCGTGTAGACCGGGTTCAGGCTGGTCATGGGGTCCTGGAAGATCATGGCGATCTGCTTGCCCCTGAACTTGGTCTGCTCCTTGTCGGACAGCTTGACCAGGTTCTGGCCGCGGTAGTTGACCTCGCCCCGGATCCGGGCCGAGCGGGGGAGCAGCCCCATGATGGCCAGCGAGGTCACGCTCTTGCCGGAGCCGGACTCGCCGACGATCCCGAGCACCTGCCCGGGATGGAGCGTGAAGTTGACCCCGCGGACGGCGTGGACGATGCCGTCGTCGGTCGGGAACTCGACGGTCAGGTCCTTGACCTCGAGCACCGGCACGCCGGCGGTGCGGGCGGCCGGCTGGTCGGGCAGCGTGGTCGCCATCAGGCACGCACCCTCGTCTGGGTCGGGTCGAAGGCGTCACGCAGGCCGTCGCCGACGAAGTTGATGGTCAGGGCGATGATCACGATGAACAGGCCGGGGAAGTAGAACAGCCAGGGCCGGGTGGTGGCCGCCTGCTGGCCGGAGGCGATCAGCAGGCCGAGAGAGGTGTCCGGCGACTTGATGCCGAGCCCCAGGTAGGACAGGGCCGTCTCGAGCAGGATGGCCACGGCCACGGTCACGGTGGCGTTGACGATGATCGAGCCGGTGGCGTTGGGCAGCAGGTGCCGGAAGATGATCCGGGCGTCGCTGGCCCCCAGGGCTCTGGCCGCCTCCACGAACTCCTTCTCGCGCAGGGACAGGAAGGTCCCCCTGACCACCCGGGCGATGTAGGTCCATTGCAGCAGGGCCAGGACCAGCCCGATGAAGAACCAGTTGCCGGCCTGGTCGGCCAGGGTGGCGGCCAGCACGGCCAGGATGGCGATCGACGGGATGGTCAGGACCAGGTCGGTGAAGCGCATCAGGGCGGCGTCCGTCCAGCCGCGGTAGTAGCCGGCCAGCGCCCCGATGACCGCTCCCAGGGTGGTGGCCAGGAAGGCCACCATCAGGGCCACCTGGACCGACTTCTGGGCGCCCCGCAGGACCTGGGCCAGCGAGTCGTGGCCGATGTCGTCGGTCCCCATGGGGTGCTCCAGCGACGGCGCCGAGGAGAACTCGTCGGTGATGTCGGCGTAGCCGTACTTCCAGAACCGGCCCCCGACCAGCGACACCAGCACCACCAGCAGGAACACCACCAGGCTGCCAACGGCGAGCTTGTGGGCCATGAACCGGCGCACCACCATCTGGGTCTGGCTGCGCCGCTGGACCGTGAACTCGCGGTCGGTGGTGGTGGTCGGCACCTCGTGCACCT
>DATABK010000451.1:0-8432 GCA_036259695.1 Actinomycetes bacterium
GTCTACGGCGACATGCCGGCCAGGGAGAAGGAGGCGACCATGGACCGCTTCCGGGCCGGCGAGGTCGACGTGCTCGTCTCCACCACCGTGATCGAGGTCGGGGTGGACGTGCCCAACGCCACCGTGATGCTGATCGAGGACGCCGACCGCTTCGGCCTGTCCCAGCTCCACCAGCTCCGGGGCCGGGTCGGGCGGGGGCAGGCACCCGGGCTGTGCATCCTGTTCGCCGACCCCCTGACCGAGGAGGGACGGGCCCGCATGGGCGCCATCGCCGCCACCAACGACGGCTTCGAGCTGGCCAACGAGGACCTGCGCATCCGCGGCGAGGGGACGGTGTTCGACGCCCGCCAGTCCGGCCTCTCCGACCTCAAGCTGGCCCGGCTGATCGACGACTTCGACTGGGTCCAGCGGGCCCGCCGGGACGCCTTCGCGCTGGTCGAGGCCGACCCGGAGCTGGCCGGCCCGGGCAACCGGCGGCTGCGCCAGGAGGTGCTGGCCCGCCTGGGCGACGGCCGGGCCGAGTGGCTGGCCCGAGGCTAGCCATTCCTTGCCCCAGCAACTAGGCTCCCGCCATGTCGATCGACGACCGCGGCTGGTCGGACGAGGAGCAGCTCGTCCAGTACCTGGCCGAGTTCGGCTTCAACCGCAACGAGGCCCGGATCTACCTGGCCGCCCTCGGCCGGCCGCCGCTGCGGGTCGCCGAGCTGGCCGAGCTGGCCGACGTCAACCGGCCCAAGGCCTATGACGCCCTGCGCCAGCTGGTCGAGAAGGGGCTGTTCGAGCAGGAGGGCACCGGCCAGGAGCCGGCCCGGTTCCAGGCCGCCGACCCGACGCTGGTCGTCCAGCGCCTGCGCCACCAGAGCGCGCTGGAGCAGGCCGACCGCGTCCAGGACACCTCCCTGCTGGTGGCCGACCTGTTCGCCCGCTACTACGAGGCCCCCCAGGGTGACGACCCGTTCGAGTACGTCGAGCTGATCCGCAACTCCGACGCCGCCTGGGCCCGCCGCGACGCCATCACCGCCGGGGCCGAGAAGGAGGTCGTCCAGGCCCGCCGGATGACCCGGCCCGGGACCAGGCCCCGGGCCGGCGACGAGGTCGGGGTCCGCGATGGCGTCACCTACCGGGCGCTGTACGAGACCGGGTTCCTCGACTTCCCCCAGTTCGTGGCCCGGCTGGCCGACCGCGAGCAGCGGGGCGAGCAGATCCGCTTCGTCGAGGCGGTGCCGGTGGGCATGACCGCCGTCGACCGGCGCAAGTGCCTGCTCAGCCTCAACCCGATGGGGCTGACCAGCGGGCAGGGGAGCTGGGTGGTGCTCGAGCAGCCGGCCCTGGCCGACCTCCTCACCACCGCCTTCGACCGGCTCTGGGAGACGGCCCGACCGGCTCCCCGGTAGGCCGCGACCGCGCCGTCCACAGCCCCGCAAAGGCTTCTTGACTTCGTGTCATGGTCTGCCTACTGTTGCGGCTCGCTACTGTTGTCCCCTCTGGGAAGGACAGATCGCTGACCCAGTCCGGTGACTCGGATCTGATCGACCGGCTCGTCCGCCACGGCCTCGGCCAGGGAGAGGCCCGCTGCTATGTCGGCATGCTGGCCCAGCGGGCGTTCAAGGTCAGCGAGGTGGCCACCGAGGCCGGCCTGCCGCGGTCCCGGGCCTACGAGCTGATCCGGTCCCTGGTCCGGTTCGGGCTCTGCACCGAGGTCGCCGGCGGCGGGTTCGCCCGCTTCCGGGCCGTGCCCCCCAACGAGGCCATCGGCCGGCTGGAGGCGTCCAAGGCCGAGCAGGCCCGCCGCCGCGACCGCGCCCTCAACGGCCTGGTGCAGGCGCTGGCCATGCGGGCCGGGCCGACGCCCGGGTCGGGCGAGGAGCCGGTGGAGATGCTCCGCCGCCGCGAGCAGCTCCTGAGCATCATGGCCACCGAGGTCTGCCAGGCCACCCGGGAGGTGCTGACCATCGTCAACACCTCCTGGGAGCCGACCGACTGCCGGGGGTTGCGCGACCGGCTGGCCGCCGGGGTCCGCTTCCGCATCATCTTCGACCGCGACTCCCTGGAGCACGAGCCCCACCTGGAGTGGGTGGCCGCCTTCGCCGGCGAGCCCCGGTTCGAGGCTCGGGTCGTCGACCGC
The DNA here is from genome assembly GCA_036259695.1 of Actinomycetes bacterium. Taxonomy (GTDB): domain Bacteria; phylum Actinomycetota; class CALGFH01; order CALGFH01; family CALGFH01; genus CALGFH01. The sequence goes on from DATABK010000451.1 coordinate 2,126, forward strand.
GTCGAGACCCTGTACCTGCTCGTCGACGGGTCGGTGGTCCTGCTCAACCTGACCGTCCCGGGCTCCCAGACCCCCGGCAGCCACGCCGAGTCCCTGCTCATCCGCCACGAGGGCCTCGGCCAGGTCCTCGGCGACGCCTTCGAGCGCACCTGGGCCCAGGGCGTCCCTTTTGACCAGGCCCTCGAGGACGGCGAGGCCGCCCTCGTCGGCGCAACGACCAGCGCACGCGGCCCGGCACCGGGGTCGCGCGCCAGCAACGGCCGCTCACCCGCGAGGGACTGAGCCGGCCCAGCCGGTTGGACGGCGGGGGAACAGCCTTGGCCCCCCCGGGCTCACTACCCCGCCGTTCGACCACCCCGCACACTGGTGATCGCCGCTGGGATCAGCCGGGGGCGGCTTCGCGGAGTCCCTGGTTCATTTGGGGGGGAGTCCTCCCCCCAAACCCCCCAAGAGCTCGGCCGCTCTACGATGCGCGGGTGGGGAGCCGATTTGCCGTCCTTGGTTGAGGTGGTGCCGTGCGGGTCGTCGGGGGGTATCTCGGGGGGCGGCGGTTGCGGGCTGTGCCCGGGCGGGACACCAGGCCGACCAGCGATCGGGTTCGGGAGGCGCTGTTCGGAGTGCTGGGGGAGCGGGTCGAGGGGGCGAGGGTGCTCGACCTGTTCGCCGGGACGGGGGCGTTGGGGATCGAGGCGGTCTCCCGGGGGGCGGCGTCGGCGGTGCTGGTCGAGCAGGCGGCGCCGGCGATTGCGGTCATCCGGGCCAACCTGGATGCCCTCGACCTCAACGACACGGTGAAGGTCCGGCGGACCCGGGCCGAGACCTACCTCCGGACCCAGCGGGACGGGCCCTTCGACCTGGTCCTGCTCGACCCGCCCTATGCGGCCGGGGTCGGGCTGGTCGCCGGCCTGCTCGGCCGGCTGGCCCGCACCGCCCTGGCCCCGGAGGCGGTGGTCGTGGTCGAGGCCGCGGCCCGGGCCGAGGCCCCGCCCTGGCCGCCCGGCCTGGTCCCCGACCCGCCCCGCCGCTACGGCGACACCGCCCTGCACCTCGCCACCGCCCAGCCGGTACCCTTGCCCTAGCGCCCGACCCCCAGCCAGGAGACCCCGACCCGTGCGGACCGCCTGCTGCCCCGGCACCTACGACCCGGTCACCAACGGCCACCTCGACATCGTGGCCCGGGCCAGCAAGGCCTTCGACCGGGTGATCGTGGCCGTGCTCATCAACCCGGCCAAGCAGCCGCTGTTCACCCTCGAGGAGCGCCTGGCCATGCTCAAGGAGGCCACCGTCCAGATGGCCTCGGTCGAGATCGACGCCTTCTCCGGCCTGCTGGTCGACTACGCCCGCCGCCGGGAGGTCACCGCCATCGTCAAGGGCCTGCGGGCCGTCTCCGACTTCGACTACGAGCTCCAGATGGCCCAGATGAACTACCGCCTGGCCGGGGTCGACACCATGTTCATGACCACCAACCCGACCTGGTCGTACCTGAGCTCCAGTCTGGTCAAGGACGTCGCCCGCCACGGCGGCGACGTCACCGGCCTGGTCCCCGACTTCGTGGTGACCAGGCTGCGCGAACGCGCCGCCCAGCCCCCGGCCTGACCCGCGCCCACCGCCCCCTTTCTGCTACCCTGATACGCTGCGGTGGCTCCCCACCGTCCGCTTTTGTGTGCCCGTCACACACCCCGCGCGGCACCTCTTGAGAATCGCCATTTCCGATGAGCAAACACGTCACAGAACCGGCACTCGCGGTCGACGTCCGCGAGCTGCTCCAGAAACCCGGCGCCCACAAGCACGTGCTCGTCCGCGCCCCCCTGGAGGACCTGGGCACCCCGGTCGCCTCGGTCCCCAACGACCGGCCCGTCACCGTCGACGCCGAGATCGAGAGCGTCGTCGAAGGCCTGCTGGTCACCGGCACGGTGAGCGCCACCGCGGTCCTGCGCTGCGTGCGCTGCCTGCGCGAGTTCGACCAGGAGGTCGAGGCCGAGGTCCGCGAGCTGTTCACGCTCGGGCAGGCCGACGACGAGGACGAGGGCTACGCCGTCCTGCCCGACGACCGGCTCCCGCTCGACACCATGGCCAGGGACGCGCTCGTGCTCGGCTTCCCGGCCTTCCCGCTGCACAGCCCCGACTGCGCCGGGCTCTGCCCGGTCTGCGGCGCCGACCGCAACACGGTCGACTGCGGGCACGGCGGGACCGAGACCATCGACCCCCGCTGGGCCGGTCTGGCCGGCCTGCGCGCGACCCTTCAGGAGGAAGACGATGCCCGTCCCCAAGCGTAAGACGCCACGGGCCAAGACCCGCCACCGCCGGTCCCACTGGAAGTCGGCCGCCCCCACCTACGCGTCCTGTCCCCAGTGCCGGCAGGCCAAGCTGCCGCACACCGTCTGCCAGAACTGCGGGTACTACGGTGGGCGTCAGGTCGTTGAGGTCGAGTAAGCGCCAGCCGATCGAGAAGGCCCTCGGGATCCGCTTCGGCGGTGAGGAGCTGTACGTCTGGGCCTTCACCCATCGCTCGTTCGCGTACGAGAACGGCGGCCTGCCCACCAACGAGCGGCTCGAGTTCCTCGGCGACGCCGTCCTCGGCCTGGTCGTGACCGACATCATCTACCGGGCCTTCCCCGACCTGCCCGAGGGCCAGCTGGCCAAGCTGCGGGCGGCCACGGTCAACATGAACGTGCTGGCCGACGTGGCCCGGGAGCTCGGCGTGGGCGAGGCCGTCCGCCTCGGCCGGGGTGAGGAGCTGTCGGGCGGCCGCGACAAGTCCTCCATCCTGGCCGACACCCTCGAGGCCGTGCTGGGGGCCATCTACCTGGACAAGGGCCTCTCGCGGGCGGCCGCCCTGGTCCGCCGGCTGTTCGAGCCCCGGGTGATGGAGGCGGCCGGCCGCGGGGCCGCCCTCGACTACAAGACCTCGCTCCAGGAGCTGGCCGCCTCCAGCCTCGGCGGGATGCCCTCCTACGCCATCGAGGAGGAGGGCCCCGACCACGCCAAGCGCTTCACGGCCACCGTGTCGGTGGCCGGGAACGCCTACGGCAGCGGCAAGGGCCGCTCCAAGAAGGAGGCCGAGCAGCAGGCGGCCCGGGAGGCGTTCGAGTCGCTGGCCGCCGACCGCATGGTCACCGGCACCGGCGACGCCGGCCAGACCGATGTCGTCCCGGCCGAGACCCCGGCCACGCAGCCGACGGGCGAGTAGTGCCCGAGCTCCCCGAGCTCGACGTCCTGGCCGAGAACCTGGCGGCCCGGCTGGGCGGGGCCAGGGTGGCCGCGGTCCGGGTGGTCTCGGTGGCCGCCCTCAAGACCTTCGACCCCCCGATCGACTCCCTGGCCGGTCTGGCCATCACCGGGGCCGGCCGCCGGGCCAAGTACGTCTGGCTGGAGCTGGGCGACCTGTTCCTGGTCATGCACCTGTCGCTCGGCGGCCGCCTGGTGCTGGGGCCCAAGCCGGCCTCGCGCAAGGTCGCCGTGCTCACCGTCGAGCTCGATGACGGCCGGGTCCTGTCCATGACCGAGGGCGGCACCCAGCGCCGGGCCGCGGTCTGGCTGGTCGACGACGTCGAGAAGGTCCCGCCCCTGGCCGGCCTCGGCCCCGAGCCGCTCGACCCCGGCTTCACCACCGAGCGCCTGGCCGCCATCCTGGCCGAGGGCGGCCACACCCTCAAGGGCATGCTCACCGACCAGCGGGCCATGGCCGGGGTCGGCAACGCCTGGTCCGACGACGTGCTCCACCGGGCCAAGATGTCGCCCTTCGCCCGCCCCGAGCGCCTCGGCCCCGAGGAGGTCGAACGCCTCCACGCCGCCCTGGTCGGGGTCCTCACCGAGGCCCGGGCCGCCCTCGCCCAGCAGGTCGGCGACGAGGTCGTCATCCCCAAGGCCTCCGAGCGGCTGTTCGCCGTCCACGCCCGCGCCGGCGCCGCCTGCTTCGTCTGCGGCGACACCATCCGCTCGGTCTGGATGGGCGACCGCGAGACCTCCTACTGCCCGACCTGCCAGACCGGCGGACGCACCCTCGCCGACCGCCGCCGCTCCCGCTTCCTCCGCTAGCCTCCGCTAGAATCTCCGGCGTCCGGCCCGGGGGAGCTCGGGCGAGGCGAGGCGGCCCGCCGGAGGATCCCTGTGCCCGAGTTGCCGGAGGTCGAGACCCTCCGCCAGGACCTCGACAAGGAGGTCGGCGGCCGGAAGGTCAAGGCGGTCGAGGCGCGGACGGCCAAGGTCGTGCGCCGCCACCGCAACCGCAAGGAGTTCGCCGACCGGCTCGTCGGCCGCAAGCTCGGCACCACCGCCCGCCTGGGGAACCTGCTCCTGATCGGCCTGGACGGCGCGCCCGAGACGACCGCCCTGGTCATCGACCTCGGCCCCGCCGGGCGGCTGCTCAAGCAGCGCAGCGCCGCCCCGGTGGAGCGCCAGACCGACGCCGTGCTCAGCTTCTCGGTCGGCGGCGACCTGCGGGCCCTCGACCTCGGCGAGGAGGGGGAACTCTTCCTGGCCGGCCAGGAGGAGCTGGACGAGCTGGCCGAGCGCTGGCCCGGCGCCATCGACCCGCTGGCCGACGCCCTGGCCTGGCAGGCTCTCGGGGCCCGGCTCGGGGCCCGGCAGGCCAAGCTGCGGACCCTGCTCACCGACCCGGCCTTCGTGGCCGGCATCGGGCCGGTCTACGCCGACGAGATCCTCTGGGCTGGCGGGCTGCGCTGGGACCGGGAGTCCGACAGCCTCACCGCCCAGGAGGTCCGGCGGCTCCACCGGGCCATCCAGGAGGTGGTCCAGGAGGCCGTCCGCCTCCGCGGGGTGTCGGTGGGGGAGAGCCCCTGGCTGGACCTGCACGGGGCCAAGGGCGAGTACGAGCCCCAGCTGGCCGTCTACCAGCGCGACGGCCAGCCGTGCCGGCGCTGCCGCACCCCGCTGGCCACCGAGCGCATCCAACGTGGGCAGACCACGTACTATTGCCCCAAATGTCAGAGCTGAAGACCCGCTCGCCGGCGTTCGCCGCCATCGCCGCCCTGCTCGCGCTGGTCCTGGCCCTGGCCGGCTGCGGCGGGGACGAGCCGGCCGCCGCCCCGGCCCCCCTCGACCCCTCGGCCGGCCCGGGGCCGTCCACGACCAGGGCGCCGCGCAAGGCGGGCGTGTTCCAGCTCGGCAACGCCCCCGCCTATGTCGCCCTGGCCGCCAAGGACGTGACCGTCCGGTCCAGGCCCGGCGGCAAGGGCGACATCAAGGCCGTGTTCCCGCAGGAGCTGCCCTGGGGGAGCCCAACGCCGTTCCTGATCGACGAGGCCCGGCGCACCCCCACCGGCGAGACCTGGCTCAAGGTCCTGCTGCCCCAGCGGCCCAACGGCTCCAGCGGCTGGGTCCACCGCGACCAGGTCAGGATCAGGCCGGTGACCCACGAGGTCGTGGTCGACCTCTCCTCGCGCACGGCCAGCCTGCTCAAGAGCCGCCGCAAGATCCGCTCCTTCCGGGTCGGGGTCGGGACCGCGGGCACGCCCACCCCGACCGGGCGGTTCTACGTGACCGTGAAGCTCAGGCCGCCGCAGATCTCGGCCGACGCCTACGGCGCCTGGGCCCTCGGCCTCTCCGGCTACTCCGAGGTCCACCAGACCTTCGGGACCGGCGACGGCCAGATCGCCCTCCACGGCACCTACAAGCCCTGGCTGCTCGGCCAGCCGGTGTCCAACGGCTGTGTCCGCATGGACAACGAGACCATCACCCTGCTGGCCGAGACCCTGCCCCTGGGCACCCCCGTCACCATCCAGGCCTGAGCATGGGCGACCTGCGGCTGAAGGCCGTCATCCGGGGCGAGGTCCAGGGCGTCGGCTTCCGCTGGGCGGTGCAGAACCAGGCCGACCGGCTCGGGCTCACCGGCTATGCCGAGAACCTGCCCGACGGCTCGGTCCGGGTCGAGGCCGAGGGCACCTCCGACCGGCTGGACCAGCTCGAGGCCTTCCTCCACCAGGGCCCCCGCTGGGCCGAGGTGTCCTCCGTCGACAGCCAGCGCAGCCCCGCGACCGGCGACTTCCGCACCTTCGAGGCCCGCTAGGGGACGACAGGTTCGTCTCGATGGGCTCGCTTGGCGCCTCCATACGGACGTGTTATAGTCCGCTTGTGAAATCAGGACTCTGGGACCGCCCAGACGCGGTAACTGCTCGGCCCGGCTGCACCGGGCACGGTCAGGCACACGTTTTGGGTCTTCCTCTCCCAGGGAACAAACAGTAGTAAGTCGTCGGCCGTTCCGCACGGCGCTGGACGACCCTTGTGGCGCGCCAGCCCAGCGGACAAGAGCGCAGCGGTAACCCCGAAGCCGCTGCAATGGGAGGAG
>DATABK010000452.1:0-2030 GCA_036259695.1 Actinomycetes bacterium
TTCGCCCTGAGCCTGCTCGTGGCCCGCGAGGTCGGCGTCGCCCAGCTCGGCGTGTTCAGCCTGGTGTTCGCCACCTACCTGCTCGCCCTCGGCGTCTCCCGCTCGCTCAACTCCGACACCCTGGCCGTGCGCTACAGCGCCGCCGGCGAGCCGGCCTGGCGCGAGGGGGCGGCGGCCGCGGCCGGCGGCGCCCTCGGGCTGGGGCTGGCCGGTGGGCTGGCCTGCGCCCTGGCCGGGCTGGTCACCGACGGGCTCCTCGGTGACGCCCTGATGGTGCTGGGCCTGGGCCTGCCCGGGCTGCTGCTCCAGGACGTCTGGCGCTTCGCCTTCGTGGCCAGGGGCCGCAGCGCCCAGGCGTTCGTCAACGACCTCGTGTGGGCGGTCGTCCTGGCCGCCGCCCTGGCCGTCCTGCTGGCCACCGGGCGGACCTCGGTCCTGGCCTTCGAGCTGGCCTGGAGCGGCTCGGCCGGGGCGGCCGCCCTGGCCGGCATCGCCCAGGCCCGGCTGCTCCCCTGGCCCCTCAACCCGCTCCGCTGGTGGCGGAGGCACCGCGACCTCAACACCCGCTACCTGGGCGAGTTCCTCACCATCGGGGCCGTCTCCCAGGTCAACAGCTACGCGGTCAGCGCCGTGGCCGGCCTGGCCGTGGTCGGCGCCCTGCGGGCCGGGGAGATCCTCGTCGGCCCGGTGTACGTGCTGTTCATGGGCGGGAACATGATCGCCGTGGCCGAGGGGGCCCGGGTGGCCAGCCGGTCGGTCGCCGGGCTGGCCCGCCTGAGCGTGCTCGTGTCGGCCGGGATGAGCGTGGCCGCCGCCCTCTGGGGGGCGGTGCTGCTCCTGCTCCCGGACAGCCTCGGGACCAGGGTGCTGGGGCCGACCTGGTACACGGCGGCCGAGGTGGTGGTCCCCTTCGCCCTGCTGACGGTCGGGCTCACCGCCTCGGCCGGCCCCCAGACCGGCCTGCGGGCCCTGGCCGCGGCCCGGCGCGGCCTGCGGGCCCGCCTGATCGCGGCCCCCCTCCTGCGCGCCGGGGCCATCGGCGGCGCCACCCTCGGGGGCGCGGTCACGGCCGCCTGCGGCATGGCCGCGGGCTACTGGGCGGCGGCCATTGTCTGGTGGTGGCAGTTCCGCCTGGCCGTGGCGGAGCACCGGCCATGACCGCCCCGCGGTCAGGTGTTCACGAAGGTCCCGTCGCGGTCCTGGCCACGCTCGCGCCAGCCGTTGGCGTCCAGCTCCCCGTCCCACTGCCAGAAGTGGGCGCCCGGGTCGGGGACGTGGTAGGTGTTGCGCCGGAAGCGCACGTCGGCGGCGGGCTGGAAGGCCGTCTCCCGGCCGACCAGGCCGGTCTCGGCCCCGGTGGCCATCGTGACCACGTTGTCGTGGACGTCGACCTCGGCCACCCGGTAGACGCCCAGGCTCCCGCTGCCCCGGTCGGTGTCGACCAGCCCGATCCCGTTGGCGTCGTCGCCGGAGACGACCGTGTTCCTTGCGATCTCGACCCGCTGGGAGCTGTTGACCAGGATCTCCGAGCCGTACCAGATGGAGCGCCCGGCCGTGGACCGGGAGTTGTCGCGCACGGTGTTGCCCCGGATGACCGCGTCGTAGCTGATCTCGTGGATGATGCCCGGGCCCAGGTTGCCCTCGACCAGGTTGTCCTCGTAGAGGGTGTCGACGTTGTCGCCGTCGGTCCAGAGGCCGGGGCCCTTGTTGGCGAACACGTGGTTGCCGCGGACGGTCAGCCGCTCGGTGCCGGCCGCCCACTTGGAGCCGCCGGCCTCCCAGGCCGGGTCGTAGCCGGCGGTGTTGTTGTGGTCGATCCGGTTGTCCTCGACCAGGGCCCCGGTCGCGCCGGCGCCGCCCAGGCCGAGCTGGCCCTGGTGGTGGATGTGGGAGTTGCGCAGGACGCTGCGCGACCCGACGTCGACCCCGCCGCCGTGGTTCTCGCGGACCTCGATGCCGTCGACCACCCAGCCGGGCCCCATCTCGACCGCCGGGGCCGCCTGGGCCGGGTTGGCGAACCGCTCGACGAC
>DATABK010000453.1:0-1582 GCA_036259695.1 Actinomycetes bacterium
CCGCCGGGGGGCGGCCAAGCGCCGCCGGTGACCCGCCGGGCCCTGGCCGCCCTGCTGGAGCCGCGCTCGCTGGTGGTGGTGGGGGCCAGCGCCCGGCCCGGGTCGTTCGGGGACACGCTGGTCGCCCAGCTGCTCTCGGGCGGCTACCGGGGGGCGGTGCACCTGGTCAACCCCCGCTACCGGGAGGTGGCCGGGCGCCCCTGCCTCCCGTCCCTGTCCGAGGTGCCCGGCCCGGTCGACCTGGCCGTGCTGGCCGTGCCCAACGCCGCCCTCGAGGAGCAGCTCCAGGCGGCGGCCACGGCCGGGATCCCGGCCGCGGTGATCTTCGCGTCGTGCCTTGACCCGCCAACCCTGGCCGACCGGCTGCGGGCGATCGCCCAGGAGGCGGGGATGGCGGTGTGCGGCGGCAACGGCATGGGGTTCTTCAACCTCGAGCAAAGCTTGAGGGTCTGCGGGTACCCGGAGCCGCCCGACCTGCCGGCCGGGGCGGTGGCGGTGATCACCCACTCCGGGTCGGTGTTCTCGGCCCTGCTCCACAACCACCGCGGCCTGCGGTTCAACCTGGTCGTCTCGGCCGGCAACGAGCTGGTGACCAGCGCCGCCGCCTACCTCGACCACGCCCTGGAGCTGGCCACGACCCGGGTGGTGGCCCTGTTCCTGGAGACGGTCAGGGAGCCGGCGGCGTTCCGGGCCGCCCTGGCCAAGGCCGCCGCCCGGGAGATCCCGGTGGTCGCCCTCAAGGTCGGCCGTGGCCAGGCGGCCAGGGCGATGGTCGCCGCCCACTCCGGTGCCCTGGCCGGCGAGGACGGCGCCTACCAGGCCCTGTTCGACGCCTACGGGGTCGCCCAGGTGACCACCCTGGACGAGCTGGCCGACACCTGCGAGCTCCTCGCCGGCCGCCGCGCCCATCCCGGCGGCCTGGCCGCCATCGGCGACTCGGGCGGCGAACGGGCCCACCTGCTCGACCTGGCCGAGCAGCTCCGGGTGCCGTTCGCCGAGATCTCCGAGGCGACCCGCCAGCGCCTGGCCGCCGTGCTCGAGCCCGGCCTCCCCCCGACGAATCCCCTCGACGCCTGGGGCACCGGCAACGACGCCGACGAGATCTTCGCCGCCTGCATCCAGGCGCTCCTGGAGGACCCGGCCACCGGCGCCCTGGCCCTCAACCTCGACCTGACCACCGAGCCGACCCCGGAGACCAGCTACACCGGCCTGGCCATCACCGCCGCCGCCGCCACCGACAAGCCCGTCGCCGTGCTCGCCAACCTGACCTCGGCCGCCGACCCGGCGGAGGCCGCCACCCTCAGAGCCGCCGGTGTGCCGGTGCTGGAGGGCACCGCCACCGGACTGTCCGCGCTGCGGCACCTCCTGGCCCACCGCGACTTCCTGGCCCGGTCGTGGTCTGCGCTGGAGGAGGGTGTGCCGGAAGGGGCTGTCGGCCGGGAGGCGGCGGGAGAGGGAGCGGTGCAAGGGTGGGCGGTGGGAGGGGAGGCTGGCCGAGGGGGGGCGGCGGTGCGACAGGGAGCTGTGGACAACCCCGCGCCCCCCTCACCCCGCTCGGCTACGCTCCCCCACCGGGGGACCC
>DATABK010000454.1:0-2364 GCA_036259695.1 Actinomycetes bacterium
GGCCTACGGCCCGCCCGGCACCGGGTTGCTGGTCGCCTCCCGGCGGGCCCGGCTGCGGCCGGTGCTTCTCGGCGACGAGCGCGAGCGCCGCCGCCGCGCCGGCATGGAGAACCTCCCCGGCGCGGCCGCCATGGCCGCCGCCGTCGGTGCCCGCGTGGCCGAGGCCCCCGGCGAGCACGACCGCCTGGCCGGGCTGGCCGGCCGGCTGCTGGCCGGGCTGGCCGCCATCCCCGAGGTCATCGTCCACGGCGACCCCGACCCGGCCGGGCGCCTCCCCCACCTGGTGGCGTTCTCGGTCCTGTACATCGAGGGCGAGGCGCTGCTGCTGCTGCTCGACGCCAAGGGCATCGCCGTCCACTCCGGGTCGTCCTGCACCGCCGACACCCAGGAGCCCTCCCACGTCCTGGCCGCCATGGGCGCCATCACCCACGGCTCGGTGCGGGTGTCGTTCCTGCGCGACGCCACCGAGGCCGACGTCGACCGGCTGCTCGAGGTCCTGCCGGCCGCCGTGGCCGACCTCCGCGAGATGGCCGAGCTGGACACCCAGGCCATCGAGCGGGCCGCGGAGGGGTCCGGGGAACCCCGGAGGGGTGCCCCGGTGGGTCGGGAGGGGCGATGACCGTCGACTGCCTGGGCCTGGCCTGCCCGATCCCGGTGGTCCGCCTGGCCAAGGCGGTGGCCTCGGTCGAGGTCGGCGGCCTGGTCGAGCTCCTCGCCGACGACCCCGGGGCCCGGGTCGACATCCCCGTCTGGTGCCGGCTCAAGGACCAGCAGCTGGTCGCCCAGCACGACCGCCCCGAAGGCGGCTGGGTGTTCCAGGTCCGCCGGTCCCACTAGGGCACGCCGCCGTGGCCGGCTGGGAGGAGTTCAGCGACCCTCGCCTGGTCGCGCTCTACGACCTGTGGGGGCCTTCCCGCGCCGATCTCGGGTTCTACATCGGGCTGGCGGCCGAGCTGTCGGCGTCGTCGGTCGTCGACATCGGCTGCGGGACCGGGGTGCTGGCCTGCGAGCTGGCCCGGCGCGGACACCAGGTCACCGGGGTCGACCCCTCGCCGGCCATGCTCGACGTCGCCCGCCACCGACCGGGCGGCGAGCGGGTGCGGTGGGTTGCGGGGGACGCGAGCCTGCTGGAACACGGCCAGGCCGACCTGGCGGTCATGACCGCCCACGTGGCCCAGGTCATCGCCGATGACCAGGGCTGGCACCGGACCCTCACCGCGACCCACCGGGCGTTGCGGCCAGGCGGACGGGTGGCCTTCGAGAGCCGCAACCCGAGCGCCCGGGAATGGGCCTCGTGGACGCCGGAGGCATCCCGACGCCAGCTCCATCACGCCGCGCTCGGCCCGGTCGAGGTGTGGCAGCAGGTGGTCGCCGTCCAGGGTGACCTGGTGACCTCCGAGATCCACTACCGCTTCCCCGACGGCGAGGAGCTGGTGTCCACCAACCAGCTGCGGTTCCGCACCCGGGAGGAGCTGACCGCGTCGCTGACCGGCGCCGGCTTCTCGGTGGAGCGGGTCGCCGGCGACTGGGACCGTCGGCCCGTCGAGCCGGACAGCCCGGAGCTGATCTTCGTCGCGGCGCGCCAGGACGTGCCCTCCCGCTCCTGAGGGTCCCACGAGCAGCGTAAGATCCAGGCCATGAACGACGAGGCCCGCTGGATCGATGGGGACCTGCTCCACTGCTCGTTCTGCGGACAGGCCCAGGCGCAGGTGGCCAAGCTGGTCGCCGGGCCCGGGGTGTACATCTGCTCGGGGTGCGTGGGGCTGGCCCGGACCTGGCCACAGGTCGCCTACCCGGGGCGGACGTGCAGCTTCTGCGGCTCCTGGGACCCGGACAAGGGGCGGGTGGTCGCGCACGGCGCGGCGGCCATCTGCGCCCAGTGCCTCGACCTGTGCGACCAGATCATCGCCGAGGAGCAGGCCGGGTAGGAGCAGGGCTCAGGTCCGCCGGAACGCCAGCTGGCGGAGCTCCCAGGCGATCGTGCCGCTGTCGACCTCGGCCAGGGCGCCGGCCAGCTCGTCCAGGTCGGGCCCGGTCGCGACCCCGGTCTTGACCGCCTCGTGGCGCCACACGGCCAGGTTCTGGGCGAACAGCTCGGCCGCCCGGGGTGCCGGCGGGGCCAGGTGGGCGACCTGGTCGTGGCGGCGGACCATGCCCGCCGGGTCGGGGAGGCGGTGGAGGGCGGCGCCGACCTCCAGCCGGTGGCCGCGGGAGGCGAGCAGGGCCCCCGCCACCTCCAGGTAGCGGCGGAGCGCCGGCTGGGAGGTGTGGATCCGCTCGACCTCGTCAGCCAGCAGCAGCCCGCCGGGGGCGAGCTGGGTCGCCCAGGCGGCCAGCGCCGCCGGTGGGTCGTGCAGGTGGGTG
>DATABK010000455.1:0-12279 GCA_036259695.1 Actinomycetes bacterium
GGGTCCCCCGGAGGATCGGGCTGCCATGGCCAGGGGAGGATAGCCTGGCCGAGGCAGGCAGGGACGGCTCCAGGGGAGGGATGCCGATGGCGGCGAGGGTGCTGGACGGCAGGGCGGTGGCGGCGGCCATCCGGGCCGAGCTGGCCGAGGAGGTCGAGAAGCTGGCCGCCGAGGGGCGGCGCCCGACCCTGGCCGCGGTCCTGGTCGGGGACGACGAGGCGTCCCACATCTACGTCGGCTCCAAGCAGCGGGCGGCCGAGCGCTCGGGCATCGGGTCGCGGCGGGTCGAGCTCCCCGCGACCGCCTCCCAGAAGGACGTGCTGGCCGCGGTGGCCGAGCTGAACGCCGACCACGGGGTCCACGGCATCCTCGTCCAGCTGCCGCTGCCCGAGGGGCTGGACCCGGTCGAGGTCCAGGACGCCATCGACCCGGCCAAGGACGTCGACGGCCTGCACCCCGAGAACGAGGGCCGCCTGCTCCGGGGCGACCCCCGGTTCGCCCCCTGCACCGCCATCGGCATCGTCGAGCTGCTGCGCCGCGAGAAGGTCCCGGTCGAGGGCAGCCACGTGGTCATCGTCGGCCGGGGCCTGCTGGTCGGGCGGCCCCTGGCCGTGCTCCTGTCGGCCAAGGCGCCCGGGGCCAACGCCACCGTCACCCTCTGCCACACCGGCACCCGGGGGCTGCCCGAGTTCACCCGCCAGGCCGACGTGCTGGTGGCGGCGGCGGGCCGGCCGGCCATGATCACCCCGGACATGGTCAGGCCGGGCGCGGCCGTGGTCGACGTCGGCAACCACCGGGTCGAGGGCCGCATCGTCGGCGACGTCGCCCCCGAGGTCGCCGAGGTCGCCGGCGCCCTCACCCCCGTCCCCGGCGGGGTCGGCCCCATGACCGTCGCCCTGCTCCTGGCAAACACCGTGGCCGCCGCCCGCGGACGGTGAACCTCTCCCGGCTGCTGGAGGAGGGCCGGTTCGTGGTCACCGGCGAGCTGGTCCCGCCGCGCTCGGCCGACCCCGGAGTCGTCCGCCGGGCCGCGCGGCGGCTCCGCGGGCTGGTCGACGCCGTCAACGTGACCGACAACGCCACCGCCCGGGTCGGCATGACCCCGCTGGCCGCGGCCATCCTGGCCGCCGGTGAGGGCCTGGACCCGGTGCTCCAGCTCACCTGCCGGGACCGCAACCGCCTGGCCCTGGCCGCCGACCTGCTCGGCGCCCACGCCCTCGGCATCCGGGCCGTGCTCTGCCTGTCCGGCGACCCGATGGAGGTCGGCCGTACCGGGGCCAAGCCGGTGTTCGACCTGGACGCTGTCGGCCTGGCCCGGCTGGCCGGCGACCTCGGCCAGGGCCGGGGCCCCGGCGGCACCACCGTCGACCCGCCGGCCCGGTTCCTGGTCGGCGTGGCCGAGGCTCCCGGCGCCGACCCCTCCGGCGGGGCCCGCCTGGCCGCCAAGGCCGACGCCGGCGCCAGCTTCGCCCAGACCCAGCCGATCTACGACGTCGCCCAGTTCGCCACCTGGCTGGACCGCCTGACCGCCCGCGGCCTCCCCGACCGGCTGGCCATCCTCGCCGGCATCCTCCCGCCCGCCTCGGCCGCCCAGCTCAAACGGTTCGCCACCCTCCCCGGCTGGTCGGTCCCCGCCGCCGTCCTCGACCGCATGCACGCCGCCCAGGACCAGCGCGCCGAGGGCATCACCCTGGCCGCCGAGATGGTCCAGGCCGTGCGCGACCTCCCCGGCGTCCGCGGCGTCCACCTGATGGGCCTCGGCCCGGCCTCCGGCGTCCCCGAGGTCATCGAGACGGCCGGCCTGCTCCCACGCCCAACGCCGGCTGGCTGATCGCCCGCCAGCGGACCTGCCTGCTTCGCCCTCATCGAGATTTTAGAATTGATTAAGTGATCCAGTATCCGGGTGTTCCCAACAACAGCAAGGACGGTCCCGCGAGGCGATTCACGTGCGGGACTGGAATTAGCTAGCTCCTGCATGTCCTGGCTTGGAACGCCCTACGGGCGGGGCGCTCCAAGCTTAGGCGCGGAAGAGGCGACCACCCTCCAGGTACGTCCGCAGATCGGTCACCCGTGCGAGCTCCAGGCGCTCGACAGGGAATCGAATTGCCTCCACGGTGACGACGGCGCCGTCGATCGTTGCCTCCGCGACCCAGTGCGCATCGCCGAGCACAAGCATCTGGAATGGCTGGTGGTGGCCGTCGACGAGGATGTCCTGCTGTCGCCAGCGAGTTTCCTGCGGTGGCGCGTTCGTCGCCTGCTCGACCATCCGGCGCCCATCGTCGTCCGGCAACCAGGTTGCCTCCACCCAGGATTCCTCGGTCCTTGAGGGAGCCAGGGAGGTCGTGACCCCCACGGCCACGCCATCGGCGGCGTTGGGATCGCCGTGGGCAAGGAGCACCAAGGTCGTGACCTGCTGCCCTGGAGTCGTGGCGGCCGTCCGTGTATGCGCCAACCAGCGGGAGCCGCGCCAAGCAGGACCAAGGCCGTACAGCGCGAAGCGCGCCGACCAGCCTCCTGCTCGGCCCGCGCCGGGTCATATCGAGCTGACGCCTGCCTTCGGGACCTCCGGCTGACCGGCCGAGCCAGGCGGTGGAACCGTCCCCGGCTGCGTCCCGCAGGTCCAACGCTCTCCAGCGCACCTCCTGTGACGACCTCCCTGCCCTACCCCCTGGACTCCAGCGGCTGCCAGGGACGGGGCGCCGGGCCCACGTACTCGGAGTCGGGGCGGATCAGGCGGTTGTCGGCGTACTGCTCGCGGATGTGGGCGGTCCAGCCGGCCATGCGGGCGGCGGCGAACAGGGGGGTGTAGAGGTCGGGAGGGAGGCCGAGGGCGGAATACACCGAGGCGGTGTAGAAGTCCACGTTGGGGTAGAGGCGCTTGACCTCCATGACGGTCTCCTGGACCCGGACCGAGGTGTCGAACCAGCGGGTGTCGCCGAAGTGCCGGCCCAGGCGCTCGGCGATGCCGCGCAGGACGGTGGCCCGGGGGTCCCAGGTCTTGTAGACGCGGTGGCCGAAGCCCATCACCTTCTCCTTACGGCCCAGCCTGTCGCGGACCCACTCCGGGGCCCGGTCGGGGCTGCCGATGTCCTCGAGCATCTCGCGGACCTCGGTGATGGCCCCGCCGTGCAGCGGACCCTGGAGGGTGGCGATGGCGGCGGTGGCCGCGGCGTACATGTCGGCCAGGGTGGCCGCGGCGACCCGGCCGGCGAAGGTGGAGGCGTTCAGGGTGTGGTCGGCGTACAGGACCAGGACGACGTCGAAGTCCCGGGCGACCTGGGCGTCGGGCTCCTTGCCGGTCAGGGCGTACAGGAAGTTGGCCGCGATCCCGAGGTCGTCGCGGGGCTCGATGGCGTCCGAGCCGGCCCGCAGCCGCTGGTAGGTGGCGACGAGCTGGGGGGTCTTGGCCATCAGCCGGTAGGCCTTGCGGAGGTTGGCCTCGGGCGACTCCTCGTCGGCGGGGTCGAGGGCGGCCGCGGCCGACACCGCCGTCCGCAGGGTCGTCATGGGGCCGGTCCGCCCGGCCAGGGAGCCGACCAGCTCGACCAGCAGGGGGTCAAGGCTGCTGGAGGCCCGGAGGGTTGCGACCAGCTCCTCCAGCTGGGCCGCGGTCGGCAGCTCCAGGTGGTGGAGCAGGTAGATGGTCTCCTCGAAGGTGGCGTTGGCGGCCAGGTCGGCGATGTCGTAGCCGGCGTAGAAGAGCTTGCCCTCGCGGCCGTCGACGTCGGAGATGCTGGTCTGGGCGGCGACCACGCCCTCGAGTCCCTTGCCCGTTGCGTCAGCCATCTAGGGTGCCTCCGGTCGTCTCCAGGACGGGATCGGCGTCAATCGTAGGGGTTTTCCTCGCGGAACCGCCGCACAGAGATACCCTTGGCGACACCGCGAGCAAAGGAGCTTCCACCATGGCCCATCGCGTCACGTTCATCCCCGGGGACGGGGTCGGACCTGAGCTGTCGGAGGCGACCCGCCGGGTGCTGGAGGGCACCGGCGTCCGGTTCGACTGGGACGTCCAGGAGGCCGGGGCCGAGGTCATCGACAAGTACGGGACGCCCCTGCCCGACCAGGTGCTCAACTCCATCCGCAGCAACGGCGTGGCCATCAAGGGGCCCTTGACCACCCCGATCGGCACCGGGTTCCGCAGCGTCAACGTGGCCCTGCGCAAGGAGCTGGACCTGTACGCCTGCCTGCGCCCCTGCAAGACCTACCGGGGGGTCCGGTCCCGCTACGGGGACATCGACCTGATCGTTGTCCGGGAGAACCACGAGGACCTGTACGCCGGCATCGAGTTCGAGCAGGGCACGCCGGACGCGGCCAAGGTCGTCGAGTTCCTCAACGGCATCCAGGACCGGAAGATCCGCGACGACTCCGGCATCTCGATCAAGCCGATCTCGATCACCGGGACCCGGCGCATCGCCAAGTTCGCCTTCGACTACGCCCGCGCCTACGGGCGCAAGAAGGTCACGGCGGTCACCAAGGCCAACATCATGAAGCACACCGACGGGCTCTTCTACGCCGTCGCCCGCGAGGTGGCCAAGGAGTACGACGACATCGAGTACGACGAGTACCTGGTCGACAACATGTGCATGCAGCTGGTCCAGAAGCCGGAGAACTTCGACGTGCTGCTGCTGCCCAACCTGTACGGCGACATCATCTCGGACCTCGGGGCCGGCCTGGTCGGCGGGCTCGGGGTCGCCCCCGGGGCCAACCTGGGCGACCGGGTGGCGGTGTTCGAGGCGACCCACGGCTCGGCCCCCAAGTACAAGGGCCAGAACAAGGTCAACCCGATGGCGATGATGTTCTCGGGGATGCTGATGCTGCGCCACCTGGACGAGGGTGACGCCGCCGACCGGCTCGAGCGGGCCCTGGCCGCGGTCATCGCCGAGGGCCAGAGCGTCACCTACGACATGAAGCCGTCGCGTGACGACCCGACCGCTGTCGGCACCAGCCAGGTCGCCGACGCGGTGATCGCCAAGCTGGAGGCGGGTGCCTGATGGCCAAGGTCACTGTCGTCGGGGCCGGCAAGTACGGCTCGACCACCGTGCAGCGCCTGGCCGAGAAGGGCATCTGCGACGAGGTGGTGATGACCGACATCGTCGAGGGCCTCCCCCAGGGCCTGGCCCTCGACATGAACCAGTCACGGCCCATCGAGGGGTTCGAGACCCGGGTTGTGGGCAGCAACGGCTACGAGGAGACGGCCGGCTCGGACGTGGTCGTGGTCACCGCCGGGGTGCCCCGCAAGCCCGGCATGAGCCGCATGGACCTGCTGGAGACCAACGCCAAGATCGTCGGCGAGGTCACCCGCAAGGCCGTCGACGCCTCCCCGGACGCCGTCCTGATCGTGGTCTCCAACCCGCTGGACGAGATGACCGCGCTGGCCGCCGAGATCTCGGGATTCCCGAGGGAGCGGGTCATGGGCCAGGCCGGGATGCTCGACACCGCCCGGTTCAAGCACTTCCTGGCCGAGGAGCTCGGCACCAGCCCGAGCCGGGTCGAGGCCATGACCCTCGGCTCCCACGGCGACACCATGGTCCCGGTCCCGAGCATGGTCAAGGTCGACGGCAAGCCCCTGACCGAGGCGGCCGACGCCGACACGATCGAGCGCCTGGTCCAGCGGACCCGCGACGGCGGGGCCGAGGTGGTCGCCCTGCTCAAGTCGGGCTCGGCCTACTACGCCCCCTCGAGCGCGGCCGCGGCCATGGTGGCGGCCGTCCTCGGGGACACCGGCGAGGTCATGCCGGTCTGCGCCTGGGTCACCGGCCAGTACGGCGTCGACGGCGTCTACCTGGGCGTCCCGGCCAGGCTGGGCCGCGCCGGGGTGACCGAGGTGGTCGAGCTGCCCCTGACCTCCGACGAGCTGGCCGACCTGCGCGAGGCGGCCGAGGCTGTCCGCTCCAAGCAGGCCGACGTGGCCAAGCTGGTTGGCTGAGCAGGCGGGGGTACCGGGCTGCGACCTGTGCGCGGCCCGGCCCCTGACCCCCTGGTTCCACTCCGACGACCGCTGCTGGGTCGCCGAGTGCCTGATCTGCCGCACCCCCATGGTGGTGTGGCGCCATCACGGCCCCGACCCGCCCCCCGAGGACCGCGACCACATGCTGGCCCGCCTCTCCGAGGTCGCCACCACCCGCCTCGGGAAGTTCCGGATCGACCCGGTCATGCGCCGCATCCCCGACCACTTCCACGCCCACGCCCGCGACCCCGCCTGGCCAGGGTTCGCCTGGACAAGGGTCCGCTGAGCGCTTACCGGGTACTCTGGCGGCAATGACTCAGGGCATCTGCGGAGGGCCGGGACCATGGCGGGGAACAGCTTCGGGGCGAAGGCGGGGTTGGACGTCGGGGACCGGTCGTTCGAGGTCTTCCGGCTCGATGCGCTGGGGTCGGTGGGGGACGTCGCCGGGCTGCCGTTCTCGCTGAAGGTGCTGCTGGAGAACCTGCTCCGGAACGAGGACGGGAGCGTGGTCACGGCCGAGGACGTGGAGGCGTTCGCCCGCTGGGACCCGGGGGCGGCCGAGGACCGGGAGATCGCCTTCTCGCCCGCCCGGGTGCTGATGCAGGACTTCACCGGCGTGCCGGCGATCGTCGACCTGGCGGCCATGCGCGACGCCATGGGGACCCTCGGCGGCGACCCCTCCCGGATCAACCCGCTGGCCCCGGCCGAGCTGGTCATCGACCACTCGGTGGTGGCCGACGTCGCCGGCCGGGCCGACGCCTTCGTCCGCAACGTCGAGCTGGAGTTCGAGCGCAACCGGGAGCGGTACGCGTTCCTGCGCTGGGGGCAGAAGGCGTTCGACGACTTCCGGGTCGTCCCCCCCGGCACCGGCATCTGCCACCAGGTCAACCTCGAGTACCTGGCCAGGGTGGTGTTCACCAACGACCAGGGCCAGGCGTATCCCGACAGCCTGGTCGGCACCGACAGCCACACCCCGATGGTCAACGGCCTCGGCGTGCTGGGCTGGGGCGTGGGCGGCATCGAGGCCGAGGCGGCCATGCTCGGCCAGCCCATCTCGATGCTGATGCCCAAGGTGGTCGGGTTCAAGCTGTCGGGCGAACTGCCCGAGGGCTCGACGGCCACCGACCTCGTCCTGACCGTGACCGAGCTGCTGCGCCGCCACGGGGTGGTGGGCAAGTTCGTCGAGTTCTACGGCCCCGGGGTCGGCAACGTGCCGGTCGAGAACCGGGCCACCATCGGCAACATGTCGCCCGAGTACGGGTCGACCTGCGCCATCTTCCCGATCGACGCCGAGACCCTGCGCTACCTCGAGTTCACCGGCCGCCCGCCCGAGCTGGTCTCCCTGGTCGAGGCCTACGCCAAGGAGCAGGGCCTGTGGCACGACCCCGACGCCCAGCCCCGCTACTCCGAGACGGTTGAGTTGGACCTGGGCACGGTGGTGCCGAGCCTGGCCGGTCCCCGCCGGCCCCAGGACCGGGTCGCCCTCACCGACGCCCGCCGCGGCTTCCGTTCCGCCCTGGCCGACATGGCCCCAGAGGACGCCAAGCCCGACACCCCGGTCGACCGCAAGGTCCGCGAGGACGGACCGGACGAGGCCTCGGCCGAGTCGTTCCCGGCCAGCGACCCACCGGCGGCCAACAGCGGCGGGACCCACGAGAACCACGACCCCGCCCCGGCGGGCTGGTTCGAGCCCGACCCGGCCGGGGTCGGCGGCCGGCCGAGCCAGCGCGTCCCCGTCCAGCTCGAGGACGGGACCAGCTTCGACCTCGACCACGGCCACGTGGTGATCGCCGCCATCACCAGCTGCACCAACACCTCCAACCCGTCGGTGATGCTGGCCGCCGGGCTGCTGGCCCGCAACGCCGTCGACCGCGGCCTGGCCTCCAAGCCGTGGGTCAAGACCTCGCTCGCCCCCGGGTCCAAGGTGGTCATGGACTACTACGAGCGGGCCGGTCTGCTGCCCTACCTCGAGAAGCTCGGCTTCCACCTGGTCGGGTTCGGCTGCACCACCTGCATCGGCAACTCCGGCCCGCTGGCCCCCGAGATCTCCCAGGCGATCGACGACAACGATCTGGTGGTGGCCTCGGTGCTGTCGGGCAACCGCAACTTCGAGGGCCGCATCAACCCCGACTGCCGGATGAACTACCTGGCCTCGCCGCCCCTGGTGGTCGCCTACGCCCTGGCCGGGACCATGGACATCGACCTGCTCGACGACCCCCTGGGCCAGGACCCTGACGGAACCCCGGTCTACCTGCGCGACCTGTGGCCCTCCAGCGAGGAGGTCAACGAGACCATCCGCCAGGCGGTCCAGTCGGACATGTTCCGCAAGAGCTACGGCCAGGTGTTCGAGGGCGACGAGCGCTGGAACAGCCTGGACGTGCCCACGGGGGAGAGCTTCGCCTGGGACGAGGCCTCGACCTACGTGCGCCGCCCGCCCTACTTCGACGGCATGCCGGCCACCCCCGAGCCGGTCACCGACATCCACGGCGCCCGGGTCCTGGCCGTGCTCGGCGACAGCGTCACCACCGACCACATCTCGCCCGCCGGGGTCATCAAGCGCGACAGCCCGGCCGGCCGGTACCTGGTCGAGCAGGGGGTCGAGCCGCGGGACTTCAACTCCTACGGGTCACGGCGGGGCAACCACGAGGTGATGATCCGCGGCACCTTCGCCAACATCCGCCTGCGCAACCGGCTCGCCCCCGGCACCGAGGGCGGGGTTACCTTGCACTTGCCCGACGGTGAGCAGATGAGCATCTACGACGCGGCCATGCGCTACCAGGCCGACGGGGTGCCGCTGGTCATCCTGGCCGGCAAGGAGTACGGGTCGGGGTCGAGCCGCGACTGGGCGGCCAAGGGCCCGATGCTGCTCGGCGTCCGGGCGGTGCTGGCCGAGAGCTACGAGCGCATCCACCGGGCCAACCTGGTCGGCATGGGCGTCCTGCCCCTGGAGCTGCCGCCGGGGGAGACGGTCGAGTCGCTCGGCCTCACCGGGCATGAGACCTTCGAGATCACCGGCCTGGAGGGCGCCGGCGCCGACGGCTTCCCCCGCGAGGTCACCGTCCGGGCCGACGACCAGGAGCTGACCTGCCGGGTCCGGATCGACACCCCGAACGAGGTCGAGTACTACCGCCACGGCGGCATCCTCCAGTACGTCCTGCGCCAGCTCAGGGGGTAGCGGCGACCGAGGGCTCCGAGCTGCCTGGGGGAACGAACCAGGCCAGGGTGCTCGCCAGGGCGACCGAGGGGCCGCAGACCAGGGTGGCCGGGGGGGCGACCTCGGGCTCGGCGGCGGCCAGGCCGGCCAGGGTGCCGGTGACGACCTGCTGGGCGCCGGTGCTGGCCGAGGCGATGACCGCGGCCGGCTCGTCGGCCGGGCGGCCGGCGGCGACCAGCTGGGCGCAGACCTCGCCAAGGCGCTCGGCGGCCATCAGCAGGACCAGGGTGTCGGCGGCGGCCGCGGTGCGGGCCAGGTCGGCCGGGGCGCCGCCGGCCAGGGTGGCGCTGAGAACGGCGTAGCTGGCGGCCAGGCCCCGGTGGGTGACCGGGATGCCGGCGTAGGCGGGGGCGGCCACGGCGGCGCTGACCCCGGGGACGACCTCGAACGGCACCCCGGCCTCGGCCAGGGCCTGGGCCTCCTCGCCGCCGCGGCCGAACACGAACGGGTCGCCCCCCTTGAGCCGGACCACGGTCAGGCCCCGGCGGCCCCGGTCGACCAGCACCTGGTTGATCGCTCCCTGGGCGAGCGCGACCCGCCCGCGGGCCTTGCCGGCGTCCACGCGCTCGGCCCCGCGGGGGGCCAGGTCGAGCAGGGCCGCCGGGGCCAGCCGGTCGTAGACGACCACGTCGGCCCGCTGGAGCACCTCGGCCCCGCGCAGGGTCAGCAGTCGCGGGTCGCCCGGCCCGGCCCCGACCAGGTACACGATCCCGCTCACGCCAGCCCCTCCAGGAGCCGGTCCCGCAGGCGGGTGCCGGCCAGCTCGGCCTGGCCGGCGGCGACCAGCTCCTCCAGCTCGTCCAGGTCGAGGGCGGCCTTCCAGCGCCGGGAGCGGTCCTCGAAGTCGGGCAGGAGGGGGAGGGTCTCGGCCCGGACCCGGCCGACCACGTCGACCAGCTCGGCCCACCCGGGGCCGAACCGCTCGCCCAGCTCGGCCCGGAGGCGGCTGGCCAGGGCGGGGGCGCGGCCGCCGGTGCCGACGGCCACGACCAGGTCGCCGCGGCGGACGATCGCCGGGGCGGCGAAGTCACAGTTGGGGACGTCGTCCATGACGTTGACCAGGACCCCGGCGGCCCGGGCGTCGGCGGCGACGGCGTTGCCGACCCCGGGCTCGGCGGCGTGGGCGACGCACAGGACGGCCCCGGAGAGGTCGGCCGGGCCGCGGTAGCCGCGGCGGTGGACCTCGACCCGCGGGTCGGCCTCGAGCCGGGAGAGGGTCGCCTCCGGGCCCTTGGCGATCACGGTCACCTCGGCCCCGGCGGCCAGCAGGCCCTCGACCTTGCCGGCCTCGACGGCGAACTCGCCGATGACCACCGCCCGCCGGCCGGTCAGCTCCAGCAGCACCGGGTACCCGAAGGCCATCAGATCCCTCCCGGGGCGCCGACCGGCTCGGCCGGCACCTTGGACAGGGCGGCCAGGGTCTCGGGCGGCTGGCGGCGCAGCCAGGCCTGCAGGGTCTCCCCGGCCTGGCGCTCGGCCAGGTACCCGGCGACCAGGCCCCTGACCACGGCGCTGGTGTCGGTGGCCAGGACCCGCTCCCGGACCCGGTGCCCGAAGGCCAGGCCCTCGCCCAGGTCGCCGCCCAGGTGCAGCTGGTAGTTGCCCTCGCCGGCCGACTCGCCGCCGGCCAGGCCGATGTCGGACAGCTGGTAGCGGGCACAGGAGTTGGGGCAGCCGTTGACGTTGACCCGGACCTTGGCGTCGAAGTCGGGGAACGCCGCCTCCAGCTCCCGGACCAGCTCGACCGCCGGCTCCTTGGTCGGCACCAGGGCCAGCTTGCAGAAGGTCAGGCCGGTGCAGGCCATCGCCCCCCGGTGGAACTCGCTGGGGGCCGAGGGCAGGTCAAGGGCGTCCAGGCGGGCCACGACCTCGTCGACCCGCTCGTCGGGCACGTCCAGCAGGACCAGCTTCTGCTGGGTGGTCAGCCGGACCCGGGCCCCGCCGAGCTCCCGGGCCAGGGCGGCCACCGCGATCAGGGTGTCGCCGTCGGTCCGCCCGACCAGGGGCGCGGTCCCGACGAAGTTGGCCCCGTCCTGCTGGCGGTGCACCCCGACGTGGTCGCGGTGGGCGTCGGGCGACGCCGGCGCCGCCGGGCCGTCCTCCAGCTTGCGGCCCAGGTAGTCGCGCTCCACGACCTCGCGGAACCTCTCCGGCCCCCAGGCGGCGAGCAGGAACTTGATCCGGGCCCGGGTCCGCTTGTCGCGGTTGCCGTGGTCCCGGTAGGCGGCGGTGACGGCCGCGACGACCTCGGGGGCCTCGGCCCGGGGGACGAACACGCCCAGGCGGTCGGCGAACCGGGGGCTGGACGACAGGCCCCCGCCGACCAGCAGGTCGAAGCCCTCGCGGCCGTCGGGGTGGACGTGGCCGACCAGGGCCAGGTCGTTGACCTCGGGCTGGGCGCAGCGGTGGCGGCAGGCCGACACCGACATCTTGTACTTGCGGGGCAGGTTGGAGAACTCCTTGGTCCGGGCCATGCGGGCCTCGACGGCCAGCAGGTCACCGGTGGCGTCGAACCACTCGTCGGCGTCGACCCCGGCCACCGGGCAGCCGAGCACGTTGCGGACGGTGTCCCCGCAGGCCTGGAGGCTGCTCAGCCCGATCCGGTCGAGCTCGTCCAGGATGGCCGGGACGTCCGAGATCACGATCCAGTGGAGCTGGATGTTCTGGCGGTCGGTGACGTCGGCCAGGTTGCGGCCGTGGACCTTGGCCAGGCGGCCGATGGCCTCCAGCTGGTCGGCTGTCAGCGCGCCCCCGGGGATGCGGATGCGCAGCATGAAGTGGCCGTCCTCGGCCGGGCGCTGGGTGTACAGGCCCCACCAGCGGAACCGGATGTTGAGGTCGTCGGGGTCGATCGAGGCCAGGCCCTCGCGGGCGTAGCGGTCGATGCGGGGACGCAGGTCGAGCGGGTCCAGCGCCTCCTTGCTCTGCTCGTTGCGGTTGCGGTGGTCCACAGCAGCCATTGGCGGTCTCCCAGGTGCGGGCGTTGACGTCGGCGCGGAGCCGCCGGCGGGCCTGCTCGAAGCGGTCGTCGGGGCTGGCCGCGGCTCCGCCGAGCCGGGTGTGGAGGCCGCACTCGCGGTCCTGGTCGGCCTCCCACCACCAGCGCCCGGCCCGCTCG
>DATABK010000456.1:0-4886 GCA_036259695.1 Actinomycetes bacterium
CGACGAGATCGTGGAGAAGAGCCTGCGCGGCGCGGCCCTCTGGGACGAGGTCAAAGACCGGCTGGAGGACAGCGCCCTGGGCCTTTCGGGAGGTCAGCAGCAGCGGCTCTGCATCGCCCGGGCGATCGCCGTCGAGCCCGACGTGATCCTCATGGACGAGCCCTGCTCGGCCCTCGACCCGGTCTCCACCGGCCGCATCGAGGAGCTGATGGAGCAGCTCAAGCAGGACTACACGATCGTGATCGTCACCCACAACATGCAGCAGGCGGCCCGGGTGTCGGACCGCACGGCCTTCTTCACCGCCGAGGCCGCCGAGGGCACCGGCGACCGCACCGGCCTGCTGGTGGAGTACGAGCGCACCGACGCAATCTTCACCCAGCCGGCCGACAAGCGGACCGAGGACTATGTCACCGGCCGTTTCGGGTAGGGCGTGAACGTGTACTCTCTGCGTGCTCCCCAACGGGATGGAGGACGCGTGAAGCTGCGGATCTTTCCCCGCGAAGAGTCATACTTCGACCTGTTCGACGAGGTCGTGGCCAACCTCGCCGACGCGGCGCGGCTCCTGCTGGACATGGTCGAGGACTTCGTCGACCCGGAGATGAAGGCCAAGCGGCTGGTCGAGTCGGAGCACGAGGGCGACCGGCTGACCCACGCCATCTACTCCCGTCTCAACAGCACCTTCATCACCCCGTTCGACCGCGAGGACATCCACTCCCTGGCCGGCCAGCTCGACGACGTGCTCGACGCCATCGAGGAGGCGGCCGACCTGCTGGTCCTGCACAAGGTCACGGAGCCGCTGGACGCGGTGGTCGAGCAGGCCCGGCTGATCGACCGGGCGGCCCGGGCGACCGCCGACGGCATCCGCAACCTGCGCGGGCTCAAGCTGGAGCCGCTGCGCTCGTACCTGATCAACATCAACGAGCTCGAGAACGAGGGCGACCGGCTCTACCGCCGGGCCCGGGCCGACCTCTACACCTTCGACGCCGAGCACCCGGCCCGCTATGTGCTCATGTGGAAGGACATCGTCGAGCAGCTGGAAGAGGCGCTCGATGGCTTCGAGCACGTGGCCAACACGGTGGAGGCCGTGATCATCAAGCATGCCTGACCTGGCGCTCGTGGCCGTCATCACCATCGTCATCCTGGCGCTGGTGTTCGACTTCACCAACGGCTTTCACGATGCCGCCAACTCGATCGCCACCGTGGTCTCGACCAGGGTCCTGACCCCCCGGATGGCCGTCATCTGGGCGGCCCTCTTCAACTTCATCGCCTTCCTGGTCTTCCAGACCCATGTGGCCAACACCGTCGGCAAGACCGTCGACTCGGGGGTGGTCTCGGAGGCGGTGATCTTCGCGGGGCTGATCGGGGCCATCGCCTGGAACTTTCTCACCTGGTGGCTGGGGCTGCCCACCTCCTCCTCGCACGCCCTGATCGGCGGGTTCGCCGGCGCCGGCATCGCCAAGGCCGGGTTCGGCGTCCTTGACGCCAGCAGCCTGGAGAAGACGATCCTGTTCATCCCGCTGTCGCCGCTGTTCGGGATGGCCCTCGGGTTCTCGCTGATGCTGGCCAGCTTGTGGACCTTCCGGCGGTCCAACCCGGCCAGGGTCGACGGGCTGTTCCGGCGCCTCCAGCTGCTGTCGGCGGCCGCCTTCAGCCTTGGCCACGGCGGCAACGACGCCCAGAAGACCATGGGGATCATCGCCGCCCTGCTGGTCGGCTCCGGCTACCTCCAGCTCCAGCCCGACGGTGACCTGCCGGTGCCGCTGTGGGTCGTTCTGTCGGCCCACGCGGCCATCGCCCTCGGCACCCTGGCCGGGGGCTGGCGGATCGTCAAGACTCTGGGCCAGCGGATCACCGCCCTCAAGCCGGTGGGCGGGTTCTCGGCCGAGACGGCCGCCGCCTGCTCGCTGTACCTGGCCACCGCCCTCGGCATCCCCGTCTCCACCACCCACACCATCACCGGGGCGATCGTCGGCGTCGGCGCGACCCGGCGGCTGTCGGCGGTCCGCTGGGGCGTGGCCGGCCGCATCATCTGGGCCTGGGTCCTCACCATCCCCGCGGCCGCGGCCGTCGCCGCCGTCACCTACGCCATCACGGTCTCCCCGTTCGCCGTGGCCGCCCTCGTCCTGGCCGCCGCCGCGGTGGTGGCCGCTCTGGTCGTCGCCGCCCGGCGGGCGTCGCGCCAAGGAATCGAGGCCGGCCAGCCCACGGAGCCGGTCGAGCCGGTCGAGCCAGCGGAGCGCTGAGGCCGGGGTGCGCCTGGCCGTCCTCGACGTCGGCTCCAACACTGTCCATCTGGTGGTGGTCGACGGGCGGCCCGACGGCAGCTTCACGGTGGTCGCCCGCGAGCGCGACACCCTGCGGCTGGCCGAGGCCGCCTTCCCCTCCATGACCCTGCCCGAGGAGGCGGTCGACCGGCTGGTGGCCAGCGTCGGCCGGATGCGGGCGGCCGCCGACGGCCTGCGGGCCGGCGCGATCACCGGGTTCGCCACCTCGGCCATCCGGGAGGCCCGCAACGGCCTGGAGGTGCTCGGCCGGGTCCGGGAGGCGACCGGGGTCACCATCAGGGTCCTGCCCGGGGTCGAGGAGGCCCGCCTGACCTATCTGGCCGCCCGCCGCTGGACGGCCTTCTCGGCCCGTCGGCTGCTGGTGCTCGACATCGGCGGGGGCAGCCTGGAGGTGGCCGGCGGCGAGGGCGAGCGGCCCGAGCTGGCCGAGAGCCTCCCCCTGGGCGCGACCCGGCTCACCCGCCGCTTCGTCCGCTCCGACCCGGTCCGGCCCGAGGAGCTGGTCGAGCTCCGGACCCACGCCCTGGCCCTGCTCGGCCCGCTGGCCGACCGGATCCGGGAGGCGCCGTGGGAGGTGACCTGCGCCACCTCCAAGACCTTCCGCAACCTGGGGGCGGTGGCCAGGGCCCTGCCCGGCGCGCCGACCCCGGCGCACGAGTTCGGCTTCGCCGGGGTCGACGGCCAGACCGCCCCCATCCTGACCCGGGAGGCCCTCAACGTGGTCGCCGGCTACCTCGCCGGCACCACCGCGCGCGACCGCCGCGGCCTGACCGGCCTGGACAGCCTGCGGGCCGGCAACGTGGTCGCCGGCTCCCAGGTGGCCGCCCTGGTGATGCAGGCGTTCGGGCTGCGTGAGCTGGTCCTCGCCCCCTGGGCGCTGCGTGAGGGGGTGATCCTGGAGGCCCTCGGCGAGCTCGGTCCGGTGCCCGAGGGCCCGCCCGGCGCCCCCGACCCGCGCCGCCGCTCGGTGCTCGACTTCGCCAGGCGCCACGCCTGGGACGAGCCCCACTGCCGCCAGGTCACCGCCCTGGCCCTCTCCCTGTTCGACCAGACCACCGCCCTGCACGGCCTAGGGCCGGCCGAGCGCGAGCTGCTGGAGGCGGCTGGGCTGCTCCACGACGTCGGCTACGCCGTCGCCCAGTCGTCGCGGCACAAGCACACCCTGTACCTCATCCGCAACGCCGGCCTGGACGGCTGGAGTCCCCGCGAGCTGCTGATGATGGCGAACGTGGCCCGCTATCACCGTAAGGCCCTGCCGTCCGAGCGCCACGGCGACTACATGGCCCTCGAGGAGCCGGACCGGGTCGTGGTCCGCCGCCTGGCCGCGCTCCTCCGGGTCGCCGAGGGCCTCGACGCCGACCACTTCCAGGTCGTCGAGCACGTCGAGGTGGTCGACCAGGGCGCCGAGCTCCGGCTCGAGCTGCGGGCCCGCGACGACCCCGACCTCTGGGCCGCCGGCCAGAACGCCGACCTGTTCGAGGCCGAGTTCGGCCGCCCCCTGGTCCCCGTCGCCACCGAGGTCGTCTAGGCCGCACGCGGGGTATGGTTGGAACCATGCTCAAGGCGACGTTGCTGAAGGCGGCAGGTTCGGCGTTCCTGCAGCGGCAGGTGACCGCGAACCCGATCGCCCGCCGGGTCGCGGACCGGTTCATCGCCGGCAACACCCTGGAGGAGGCCGAGCATGCGATCCGGGCCCTGAACGCCCGGGGGATGTCGGTGGCCCTCGACTACCTGGGCGAGAACACCGAGTCCGAGGCCCAGGCCCGCGAGTCGACCAGCTCGTACCTGGCCGCCCTGGACCGCATCCAGGACCGGGCCATGGACGCCAACATCTCGGTCAAGCTGACCGCCCTCGGCCTCGACATCGCTGAGGAGCTGGCCCTCGAGGAGGCCTCCAGGGTGGCCGCCAGGGGCAAGGAGGTCGGCGCCATGGTCGGCGTCGACATGGAGGCCGCCGTCTACGTCGGCCGCACCCTCGACATCGTCGAGAAGCTCAAGCGCGACTATGACAACGTCGGCGTCTGCGTCCAGTCCTACCTCTACCGCAGCCGCGACGACCTGGAGCGCCTCAACCGCCTCGGCATCCCGGTCCGCCTGGTCAAGGGCGCCTACCAGGAGCCCCCAGAGGTCGCCTACCCCCACAAGGCCAGCGTCGACCACGCCTATGCCCGCATGCTCGACGCCCTGCTCAAGCAGAACCCGTACCCGATGGTCGCCACCCACGACCCGGCCATGGTCCGGCTCACCAAGACCCTGGTCGCCGCCCACCACCGCGACCGCGACACCTTCGAGTTCCAGATGCTCTACGGCGTCCGCCGCGACCTCCAGGAGCAGGTCGTGGCCGAGGGCTACCGCCTCCGCGTCTACCTCCCCTACGGCACCCGGTGGTACCCCTACTTCATGCGCCGCCTGGCCGAGCGCCCGGCCAACCTCTACTTCTTCCTCTCCAACCTCGTGAAGCGCTGACCGGCGCACAACCGGCAACCGCCATCTATCCTGGCCGGGGTGGTCGTCGGCGAGGAAAGGGTGGTGGATGCGGCACGGTCGGGCCCGGGCTGCCGCCGCCCTTGGGGTTGCTGTCGTGCTTGTCCTCGGTGGGTG
>DATABK010000457.1:0-2405 GCA_036259695.1 Actinomycetes bacterium
GTACGTGCGCCCGCCGATCATCTTCGGCGACGTGTCCCGCCCGGCGGCGATGACCGTGGAGTGGCTGACCTATGCCCAGTCGCTCACCGAGCGGCCGGTCAAGGGCATGCTCACCGGGCCGGTGACCATGCTGAAGTGGTCATTCGTCCGCGACGACCAGCCGCTGGAGGCGACCGCGCGCCAGCTCGCCCTGGCCATCCGCGACGAGCTGGCCGACCTGGAGGCGGCCGGGATCGGGGTCATCCAGGTCGACGAGCCGGCCCTGCGCGAGGCCCTGCCGCTGCGCGGCGACCGCCGCCAGGCCTACCTGACGTGGGCGGTGGAGGCGTTCCGGCTGGCCACCGCCGGGGTCCGCGACGAGACCCAGGTCCACACCCACATGTGCTACTCGGAGTTCGGCGAGATCCTGCCCGCCATCGACGGCCTGGACGCCGACGTGACCTCGATCGAGGCCGCCCGGTCGCGCATGGAGCTGGTCCGCGACCTCGAGCAGGCCGGCTACGGGCGCGAGATCGGGCTCGGGGTCTACGACATCCACTCCCCCCGGGTGCCGCCGCCCGACGAGATGGAGACGCTGCTCACCGAGGCGCTGGAGGCGGTCGGCCCGTCCCGGCTCTGGGTGAACCCCGACTGCGGCCTCAAGACCCGCGACTACCCTGAGGTGGTGGCCTCCCTGCGCAACATGGTCGCGGCGGCCAGGTCGGTCCGTGAGGACCTCGGCAAGGGTGACCGGACCCCGGGGCCGCCGACCCGCTAGTTGTCGTAGTCCTTCTGCTTCATCACCACGTCGATGACCAGGCAGGTGGCCACGGCCAGGCTGCGCAGCGGGTCGACGGCCGAGGGGCTGACCTCGACGACGTAGGTGTCGGCGTCGGTGAACAGCTCCCGCAGCCCGGCCCACCGCTTGGTCACGCGGGCGATGGGCTGGCCGGCGCCGTCGAGCACGCTGAAGTCCTTGGCCCGCCAGTTGTGGGCCCGGACCTCGCCGAGCTGGGCCCCGCGCGGGTCGTACAGGGTGAAGCGGGCCTTGCCGAGGCGGATCTGCTTGGTGATCTCGCCGATGGGCTGGCCGTCGGGCCGCAGGACCTGGCAGCGCCAGGTGAACCACGGCTTGTGCACGACCAGCTCGGGCGTGGACCCTGGCCCGAGGATGTGCAGGGTGATCGGCAGGGCCACGTCCCAGCTGGTGAACACCCGGGTCAGGAAGGCCAGCGGCGACTGGGTGGCCTGCACGACCGCGCCGATCTGCCGGCCGCTCGGGTCGAGCACCGCGTACTGGTTGCGCAGCTCGATCAGCTTCAGCTTCTGCTTGACGACGAGCACCTGCTGGGCGAGCAGCGACCCCGCGGGCGGCGCCATCCCGTACTGACTCAACGAACCCTCCTCCGAAGACTGCTACCAGCCTAGGCCTTCGTCGCCTTGAGCGAGAACATCAGCGGC
Source organism: Actinomycetes bacterium (assembly GCA_036259695.1). Lineage (GTDB taxonomy): Bacteria > Actinomycetota > CALGFH01 > CALGFH01 > CALGFH01 > CALGFH01. The sequence goes on from DATABK010000457.1 coordinate 1,441, forward strand.
GGCCGGCCGTCGTCCGGCTCGGGCAGCGCAGGTACGGGTCCATGTCCGGAGCCTGACGGATGCGGCCCGGTGAGGTGGGGCCGATAGTCGGGAGTCCGAACCCGGAGATGCCTGCGGCTCCCCGGCTGAAGGGCAAATCCCCCGCTCGCCCCGCCCCACCGGGCGGCCATGCCCAAGGGTACCGCGCTTGCGGGTCTTTGACGGTGGGCTTACGTCGTTTCGAGGATCGTGGCAGCCTAGGGGAGGAACACCGCGAGCCTGGAGTTGTCGATGACGTTTGCCACCCCCCTGGCGCTCCTGGCATTGCCGTTGATCCCCCTCACCGTCCTTGCCCTCGTGATGGCCAGGCGGCGGCAGATCCGCTACGCGATCCGCTACCCGGCCCTCGACGTGCTCGCCGGGGTGGTCGAGCGGGAGCGGCGAGGCCGGTGGATTCCTGCTGCCCTGCTCGTGCTCGCCCTGGCGGTGCTGCTGCTGGGCGCCGCCCGGCCGATGGCCAGGGTCCCCGTCCCCCGCGACGAGGCAACGGTCATGCTGGTGATCGACGTGTCCGGGTCGATGAACGCCGACGACGTCGAGCCGACCCGGATGGAGGCGGCCCAGCGGGCGGCCAGCCGGTTCCTCGACCGGCTGCCGGAGCGCTTCCAGGTAGGGCTGGTCATCTTCTCCAGCGAGGCCGAGACCCTGGTGCCGCCGACCACCGACCGGGAGGCGGTGCGTGGCGCCCTGACCACGCTCAACGCCAACGGCGGGACGGCCATGGGCGACGGCCTGGCCAGGGCCCTCGACGTGATCGAGTCGGCCCGCCAGCAGGCCAACGGCGGCGTGCCCGGCGGCGGCCCGCCGACCACCGCCGACCCGAGCACGCCGGGGACCACGCCCACGCCGACCACCCCGGACCCGAACGCCCCGCGGCCGGCCGTCCCGCCGGCGGTGACGCTGCTGATCTCGGACGGCGCCAACTC
>DATABK010000458.1:0-1978 GCA_036259695.1 Actinomycetes bacterium
AGGGACGAGCCCTCGATCGGCCGTGGGCCGTCGCCACCGCCGGGCGGGGCCGTGGGCTGCTCACCGCGGCCCGGGGCGATCCGGCCACGGCACGCTCGGCGCTCGAGCAGGCCCTGGTCGACCACGGACGTGTGCCGCAGCCCTTCGAGCTGGCCCGGACCCTGCTGGTGAAAGGCGAGGTGGAGCGCAGAGCCAAGCAGAAGCGAGCCGCCCGGGCCAACCTGGAGCAGGCGCTTGGCCTCTTCCAGGCCCTGGGTGCGCCGTTGTGGGCGCGGCGGGCCAGAGACGACCTCGCCCGTGTCGGCGGTGCGATGCCGCCGTCCAGTGAGCTCACCCCCACCGAGCAACGGATCGCCCAGCTCGTCGGGGAAGGGAAGAAGAACCGTGAGATCGCCGAGGCCCTGTTCATCTCCGTGAAGACGGTCGAGGCGAACCTGTCCCGGATCTTCCACAAGCTCGGGGTACGTTCGCGCACAGAGCTCGCTGCGCTTCAGAGGGTTTCCCCCGATTCCTCACCGGTCCACAGGACCTAGCCTGCTGCCGAGGGCTGTCCCAACGCCCGCAGCAAGGAGGAGGGTCGACATGGAGCCGAGCACAGCAACCGCACAGCTCCCCGGGCAGGTCTGGCGGCGCATCGTGATTGTCGCGGCCTTGATTTCTGCCCTGGTGGGCGGCGTGGTCGCCGTGGCCGAGCGCACGATGGCGTCCGAGCCGGGGGCCGGTGACGTGCGGGTTCAGGCACCTTGGGCAGATCCATCGTGCCGGGAGCTCATCGCCATCCCGAAGCGGGGCTGGGTCTGCGTGGATCGCCGACCCTAAGGCACATCGCTGCGATGGATGGGTCCGGAGGAAGTGCTAATGATGACCGCGAGGACCCGACCCTGGCCCTCGTAGCGGTCCAGGACCGTGCGGGACCTGGCCGCCGGATCCGACGTCACCCTCGAGGACCCCGGCATGTACCTGCTGAAGGGATCGACGGCGACTGGCGGCTGCTGGCGGCCGCACGGCCCTGCCTACGATGGTGCCGTCGGTGACTCGAGGGAACCAGTTGCCAGCCGTCGGGGCGCTTCTGCGGCTGGGTCTGTCGCGCAGCTGGTGGCGGATCGCGTCCAACGAGCGCGTTCTTCGCCATCCACAAGCTCACGAGCTCGACGGTGGCAAGTCCGTCGCGGAGGATAGTGGTTGTCATGAATGACCGGGCCTCGCCTGCTGTTGTCGATGCCGATCTGCTGCTGGCCGATGGCCGTCGACTTGGCTATGCGGTGTGGGGAGCGCCGGAAGGACAGGCGGCGCTGCTGTTTCACGGATCTCCCGGGTCGCGGCTGTTCTGCCCCGATCCGGCGGCCACCGCCGCAGCCGGCGTTCGGCTGGTCACCGTGGACCGGCCCGGCTACGGACGCTCGGCTGCCGCACCGGGACGCCGCATCATGGACTGGCCCACAGACATCGAGCAGCTGGTCACTGCGCTGGGTATCGACCGCTTTGCGCTGATCGGGCATTCCTCCGGCGGGCCCTACGCGCTGGCCTGCGCCCTCGCGATGCCCCAACGGATCACCCGCATAGCCCTGGTCAGCTGCGTCGTTCCCCTCGACGAGGTACCCGCGGCGTGGGCCGCCCTTGATGACGACGAGCGGCGGCTGGTCGAGCTGGCCCGGCACCACCCCGACCAGGCTGCGGCAACCATCGCCGACGCGGCCGGGTGGCTTGCCGACCAACCCGACCGATTCCTGACCCTGCCTCGCCCGGAGCCTGACGCGCTGTTGCTGCAGGACCCCTCGGTCCGGTCGAGGTATCTCGACATGGTCCGGGAGGCGGTACGCCAGGGGCTGGCGGGATACGTCTCCGACGAGATCCTGGAGCGTCGACCCTGGGGATTCCGACTCGGCGATGTCAACAGCCCGGTGGCGGTCTGGCACGGTGGCAAAGACGGCTACATTCCACTCGCCCACATCGAGGCCATGGCCGCGTTGCTACCCCG
>DATABK010000459.1:0-3912 GCA_036259695.1 Actinomycetes bacterium
ATGGCCAGGCAGTACGGGGCCGCCCTGGTCGCCCTGCTGATCGACGAGGAGGGCCAGGCCCGCGACGTCGACTGGAAGCTGCGCATCGCCCACCGCATCCACGACCTGGCCGTCACCAAGCACGGCCTGGCCCCCGAGGACCTGGTGTTCGACGCCCTCACCTTCCCGCTCGGGTCGGGGCAGGAGGACCTGCGGGGCGACGCCGTCGCCACCCTGGAGGCGATCCGGCGGATCAAGGCCGAGCTGCCCGGGGTCCGGACCATCCTCGGGGTCTCCAACGTCTCCTTCGGCCTCGCCCCGGCGGCCCGCCAGGTGCTGAACTCGGTGTTCCTGCACGAGGCCCGCGAGGCCGGGCTGGACTCGGCTATTGTCGCCCCGGCCCGCATCCTGCCCATGCACCGGATCGACGACGAGCAGCGCCAGGTCGCCCTCGACCTGATCTACGACCGGCGTCGCGACGGCTACGACCCGCTGCAGCGGTTCATGGCCCTGTTCGAGGGCAAGGAGGTGGCCAAGGCGGCCAGCGCCGAGGACCTGGCCGCCCTGCCGATCGACGAGCGCCTCCAGCGCCGCATCGTCGACGGGGTCCGCGAGGGCCTGGAGGCCGACCTCGCCGAGGCCATGCAGACCCGCAGCCCCCTGTCGATCATCAACGAGGTCCTGCTGGCCGGGATGAAGACGGTCGGCGACCTGTTCGGGGCCGGCGAGATGCAGCTGCCGTTCGTGCTCCAGTCGGCCGAGGTCATGAAGGCGGCCGTCGCCGTCCTCGAGCCCCACATGGAAAGGGCCGACCAGGGCGGCAAGGGTCGGGTGGTGCTGGCCACCGTCAAGGGCGACGTCCACGACATCGGCAAGAACCTGGTCGACATCATCCTCACCAACAACGGCTACACGGTCCACAACATCGGCATCAAGCAGCCGATCTCGACCATCATCGAGAAGGCCGAGGAGGTCGGGGCGGACGCCATCGGCATGTCGGGGCTGCTGGTCAAGTCGACCATCGTGATGCGCGACAACCTGGAGGAGCTGAACGCCCGCGGCCTGGCCAGCTATCCGGTGCTGCTCGGCGGGGCGGCACTGAACCGCACCTATGTCGAAGGCGACCTGCGCCAGCTCTACAAGGGCCGGGTCTTCTACTGCCGCGACGCCTTCGCCGGCCTGCGGGTCATGGACCAGCTCCGCGAGGAGCGCCAGCAGGGGGTGGAGCCGGTCAAGGAGCCGGTGCGGGCGCCCCGGGTCGCCCCGGCCCGGCCCCGCGGCCCGGCCCCGGCCCCGCCCGGCACCGCCGAGCTGGCCCGCTCGGACGTGGCCACCGACGTGCCCGTGCCCACCGCGCCGTTCCTGGGCGAGTCCCGGGTCGTCAAGGGCATCCCCGTCCGCGACCTGGTGCCGTACCTCAACGAGTCGGCCCTGTTCCGCGGCCAGTGGCAGCTGCGCCCGGTCGGCGGCAAGGAGGGCTGGCGCCACACCCTGGAGACCGAGGCCCGCCCCCGCCTGCGGGCCCTGCTCGACGAGGCCATCGCCACCCAGATCCTGCGCCCGGCCGTGGTCTACGGCTATTTCCCCTGCAACGGCGACGGCAACGACGTGGTCGTCTGGGACGACGACGGCAACCAGCGGGTCCGCTTCACCTTCCCCCGCCAGCGCCGCGACCGGCGGCTGTGCATCGCCGACTTCTTCCGTCCCATCACCTCCGGCGAGCCCGACGTGATCGGCATGCACGTCGTCACCATGGGCCTGGCCGCCTCCGAGGCCACGGCCAAGCTGTTCGCCGACAACCGCTACCGCGAGTACCTGGAGCTGCACGGCGTCACCGTGGAGATGGCCGAGGCCCTGGCCGAGTACTGGCACCAGCGCATCCGCCAGGAGCTGGGCATCGCCGGCGACGACGCCGCCGACATGGAGGACCTGTTCGACCAGGGCTACCGGGGCTCGCGCTACTCCTTCGGCTACCCGGCCTGCCCCGACCTCGAGGAGCAGACCAAGCTGTTCGAGCTCCTGCGCCCTGAGCGCATCGGCGTCGAGCTCTCCGAGGAGTTCCAGCTCCACCCCGAGCAGTCCACCTCGGCCATCATCGTGCATCATCCGGAGGCCAAGTACTTCAACGCGAGGTGAACCCGTGGCCGCAGGGAGCGAGCAGCTGTTCGTTTCGCGGTTGGCGCGGCTGCCGGTGCTGGCGCCCAGTGGGGAGACGATCGGTCGGATCGCCGATGTGGTGATCGCCCGGCGGGAGTCGGGGGCGCCGCCGCCGGTGCTGGGGTTCACGGTGATGGTGCAGCGGCGGCCCATCTTTCTCGGGGTTGGGCGGGTCCGGGAGCTGGACGAGAGCGGGGCCACCCTCTCGACCGGGACGGTCAACCTCCGGCCGTTCCAGCAGCGGGAGGGGGAGACGCTGGTCATCGGGGAGCTGCTGGACTCGGTGGTGGTGCACCGGGAGACGGGCAAGCAGCTGCGGCTCAACGACGTGGCCATCGGGCGGTTCCGGGAGGAGTGGGTGGTCACCGCCCTGGACGTGCTCGAGCCGGGTCGGGGGCTGCGGCCGTGGCGCCGGGCCAAGCACCTGCGGCTGCCCTGGGAGCAGGTGGCCGGGCTGGAGCCGGCCGAGTCGGCCGAGCGGCGGGTGGCCGCCCTGGCCAACCTGCGACCGGCCGACCTGGCCGCCGCCCTCCAGGCCCTGCCCGTCCGGGCCCGCCAGGAGGTGGTGGCCGGGCTGGACGACGACCGGCTGGCCGAGGCCATGGAGGAGCTGCCCGAGGAGCTCCAGGCGGTGCTGCTGGCCGGGCTGGGGGACGAGCGGGCGGCCGACGTGCTCGAGGCCATGGACCCCGAAGACGCCGCCGACCTGCTGGGCGAGCTGGCCGAGGCCGAGCGGGCGCGGCTGCTGGCCCTGATGGTCCCGGACGAGGCCGAGCCGGTCCGGCGGCTGCTGGTGTACGACGAGGAGACGGCCGGCGGGCTGATGACCACCGAGCCGGTGATCATGCGGGCCGCCGACACCGTGGCCGAGGCCCTGGCCCAGGTCAGGGACCCGGACCTGCCGCCCGCCCTGGCCGCCCAGGTGTTCGTGGTCCGGCCCCCGACCCAGACCCCGACCGGCCGGTACCTGGGCGTCGCCTACCTCCAGCGGCTGCTCCGGGAGCCGCCCAGCGAGGAGCTGGGGGCCTGCATCGACACCGACCTGGACTGCATCGGCCCCGAGGTCCCGACCCGCCGGGTGGCCGAGTACCTGGCCGCCTACGACCTGCTGGCCGCGCCGGTGTGCGACGCCCAGGGCCGGCTGCTGGGGGCGGTCTCGATCGATGACGTCCTCGACCACCTGCTGCCCGAGGCGTGGCGGCGGGACAGCGGGGTCGCCCGGTGAGGGTCCGGCCGCCTCGGGGACGACGCGCCTGGTCGCTGGGGGCGCCGCGGCAGCCGGCCCGGCTCCAGCTCCAGCCCCACTACGACCCGGAGGCGTTCGGGCGCTTCTCGGAGGCGATCGCCCGGTTCCTCGGCACCGGGCGCTACCTGGTCTTCCAGACGGCGGTGGTGACCCTCTGGATCGCCTGGAACGTGCTCTTCCGGGACCGCGAGGCCGCCTTCGACCCCTATCCGTTCATCCTGCTCACCCTGGCCCTGTCGCTGCAGGCGTCGTACGCCGCCCCGCTGATCCTGCTTGCCCAGAACCGCCAGGCCGAGCGGGACCGCCTGGAGACCGAGCGCGACCGGCGCACCAGCGCCCGAACCCAGGCCGACACCGAGTACCTGGCCCGCGAGCTGGCCGCCATCCGCCTCGCCCTCGGCGAGATGCCGACCCGCGACTACCTGGACGAGGAGATCGAGCGGCTCCGGTCGGAGCTGGAGCGGCTCCGGGAGCGGGTCGACAGGTCCTTGCTGCCGCCCGACCCGGACTGAGGGGCCGCCCCCGCCGGC
>DATABK010000460.1:0-13369 GCA_036259695.1 Actinomycetes bacterium
TGGGTGGCCGCGAAGCAGCGCCGGTAGCAGCTCGTCTTCCCCGACCCCTGGAGCCCGACGAAGACGACCAGCTCCACGGGCTGGCCGGAGACCGTCACCGGTCGCCGAGCTCCTGGACCTCGACTCGGCCCGGCGGCCGCCTGAGGTCGGTGACGTTGACCCGCAAGGGCCGCAGGATGACCCCGACCCGCGACCCCCCCGGCCGCGGCTGGGCCATGAGGTTCCTGGTCTTCTGCCAGGACCCCATAGGGTGCCTCCAGCACCTCCCGATGCTCCTCGGGGACCGTCGTGCTCACCGCCCAGGCGGGTGCGCGGGAGCGGTCAGCTCCAGGGGTGGCCGTGGTCGTGGATGTGGGCCTCCTGGAGGTGCTCGTGGTCCGGGTCGGCGTGGGCGTCGTGGGTGTGCTCGAGGCCGGAGTGGTTGTGCTCGTGCTCATGGCGGGAGAGCTCGTGCTCCCAGGTCGCTCCGTGGCGCAGGTAGTGGGTCACGTGGAGGTGCTCGTGGTGGTGGACGGTGGGCTCGTGGCGGTGCGGCTCCACTGCGGATGCCTCCTCTGCTGCTGGATGGATGGTCAGGCGACGATCTGCAGGGGGTGCTCGAGCAGGTCCTTGAGCTTGGCCAGGAACCCGGCTCCGGTGGCCCCGTCGAGGGCCCGGTGGTCGATGGACAACGTCAGTCGCAGCACCTGATGGACCTTCACCTCCCCATCGGGGGTGACCACCGGCTCGGGCGCGGCCGTGCCGACGGCCAGGATGGCCGCCTCCGGGGGGTTGATCACGGCCGTGAACTGCTTCACCCCATACATGCCCAGGTTCGATACCGTGAACGTCCCCCCGCTGACCTCGGACGCCGCCAGCTGGCCCGTCCGGGCCCGGCCGATCAGGTCCCGGGCCTCCCTGGCCACCTGGGTCAGGCTCTTCCGGTCGGCGTCGCGGACCACCGGTACGATCAGGCCTCCGTCCAGGGCGACCGCGACTCCGACGTTGACCCGGCGGTGGCGGATCAGCCTGTCCCCGCCGAAGGACACGTTCAGGTCGGGGCTGGCCGCCAGCAGCACCGCGCACGCCTTGACGACCAGGTCGTTGACGCTGACCTTGAGGTCCTCGCCGCCGGCGGCCAGCTGGCGGTTCAACTCGGCCCGGAAGCCGACCAGCGCCTCGGCGTCGACCCGGATGGTCAGGAAGAAGTGGGGGGCGGCCTGCATCGACTCGACCAGCCGCCGGGCCACCACCCGTCGCATGCCCGACAGCGGCACCTCGTCCACGTCCCCGGGCGCGGCCGGCGCAGCCTTCAGCGACCCGGCTCCGGGCTCGGCCCCCCGGAGGAGGAGCGTAGCCGGCCCGGGAACGGCGTGCTCGCGGCCATCCACAGCCCCCGCCGCCGGGGTGGTCGCGGCCTCCACGTCGGCTCGCAGGATCCGGCCGGCACGGCCGCTGCCGGTGACCGTGGTCAGGTCGACCCCGAGGTCGACGGCCACGGCGCGGGCCAGTGGCGTGGCCAGGATCCGGCCGTCCCCGTCGCCCCGGCCCGGGGTGGTCTGCGGCATGGCCGTTCCTCCTAGCGGCGACCGGAGCGCGACTTGCGGGGCGGGGCGGTGTGGACCGGCAGGCCGAGCGCGACCATGGTCGCCTCCATGGTGCTCTCGCCCAGGGTCGGGTGGGCGTGGATGGTGTCGGCGATGTCATCGAGGGTGGCCTCCAGGCGCATGGCCAGCACACCCTCGGGGATCAGGTCGCTGGCGCTCGGCCCGATGATGTGGACGCCCAGCACCTCCCCGTACTTGCGGTCGGCGACCACCTTGACCAGCCCCTCGGTGGCCCCGTAGGTCTGGGCCCGGCCGAGGGCGGTGAAGGGGAAGCGGCCGACGGCCACGTCGTGGCCGGCGTCGGCGGCCTTGGCCTCGGTGAGGCCGACGCTGGCGACCTCTGGGTGGGTGAAGGTGGCCGCCGGGACCGCCTTGTAGTCGATCCGCTCGTCGTGGCCGGCGATCACCGCGGCCGCGACCAACCCCTGGTGGCTGGCCACGTGGGCGAGCAGCACCTTGCCGGTCACGTCCCCGATGGCATGCACGCCCGGGACGTTGGTCCGCAGCTGGTCGTCGACCTCGATCCAGCCCCTGGCGTTGGTGGCGACCCCGGCCCGCTCGAGGTCCAGCCCCTCGGTGTTGGGCCGGCGGCCGACCCCGACCAGGACCACGTCGGTCTGGACCGGCTCGGGGTTCTGGCCGTCCGGGTCGGTGATCGTGACCTGGAGGGCGGCGGCCTCCTTGCCGCCCTTGCGGCCGGCGACCTGGGTGATCTCCGAGACCGTCCGGTTCGTCTGGACCTTGATCCCCCGCTTGGTGAAGGACCGGGCCAGGGTCTTGCCCATGTCCTCGTCCTCGGCCGGGAGCAGCGTCGGCAGCAGCTCGACCATGGTCACCTCGGACCCGAAGGCGTTGAACATGGTGGCCCACTCGGCCCCGACGGCACTGGCCCCGATGATCACGATCCGCCCCGGGACCTCACCGAGCAGGAAGGCGCCGTCGGAGGTCACCACCCCGGGCAGGTCGATCCCGGGGATGGGCAGCAGCACCGGGGTCGACCCGGTGGCCACGATCAGGTTCCGCCCTTCGAGCCTGGCCTGTGGCCGTCCGTCCGGCGCCGGCGGGGCGTTGTACAGCGGCCCGCCGGCCCCCAGGGGCGCCTCCCCGACCGCCACGACCTCGACGGCCGTCGGCCCGACGAACCGCGCGTGCCCGTTGACCACCGTGACCCCGTTGGCCTTGAGCAGGCTGGCCACCCCGTCGGTGAGGGTCTTTGTGGCCCGCTCCTTGCGCTTGACCACGGCCGAGTAGTCGAGCCGGACGTTGTCGGCCAGGACCCCGTACTCGGCGCTGTGCTGCATGGTCTCCAGGACCTCGGCCGAGCGCAGCATGGCTTTGGTCGGGATGCATCCCCAGTTCAGGCAGACCCCGCCGGGACGCTCCTTCTCGACCAGGGCCGTCTTCAGCCCCAGCTGGGCGGCACGGATCGCGGCCGGGTAGCCACCAGGGCCGCCCCCGACAACCACCAGGTCGAACGAGTCCTCCGGCATGCGGCGACCTCCTTACGCACGCTCGAAGATGGCGGCGATGCCTTGGCCGCCGCCGATGCACATCGTCACCAGGGCCCGCCGGCCCCCGGTCCGCTGCAGCTCATACAGGGCCTTGACCGTCAGGATGCAGCCGGTGGCCCCGATCGGATGCCCAAGGGAGACGCCGGAGCCATTCGGGTTGGTCCGCTCCTCAGGCAAACTCAGCTCCCGGATCACGGCCAGGGCCTGGGCGGCGAAGGCCTCATTGACCTCGAACACATCAATGTCATCAACCTTGAGATTGGCCTTCTCCAACACCAGCCGGACCGCCGGCACCGGCCCAATCCCCATGTACTTGGGCTCCACCCCAGCATGAGCATAGGCGACCAGCCGCCCCAGCGGCGCCAGGCCCCTGCCCTCCGCCCAGCCAGCGTCGGCCAGGACCACCGCGGCGGCGGCATCGTTGATCCCGGCCGCATTCCCGGCCGTCACCGACCCCTCCCGGTTGAACACCGGGCGCAGCTTGGCCATCCCCTCCACCGAGGCATCGGCCCGGATGTGCTCATCGGTATCGAACACCGTGGTGCCCTTGCGGCTCTTGAGCTCGACGGGCAGGATCTGCTCCTTGAACCAGCCCTCGGCCGTCGCCTTGGCGGCCCGCTGGTGGGACTGCACGGCCAGGGCGTCCTGGTCCTCACGAGAGATCCCCCACTTGCCGGCCACATTCTCAGCCGTCACCCCCATATGACAGTCATCAAAGGGGTCGGTCAACGCCCCGACCATCATGTCGACGGCCGAGGTCTCCCCCATCCGGGCCCCCCACCGCATCGCCGGCACCCCATACAGGCCCCGGCTCATGTTCTCGGCCCCCCCGCCACAGCCACCTCGGTATCGCCCAGCAGGACCAGCTGGGCCGCCGACACAATCGCCTGCAACCCCGACCCACACAACCGGTTCAAGGTGAACGCCGGCGTCTCCACCGGCAGGCCACCATTGACCGAGGCCACCCGGGACAGGTACATGTCCCGGGTCTCGGTATGGATCACATTCCCAAACACGGTATGGCCAACCTCGGCCGGCTCGACCCCCGACCGGGCCACCGCCTCCCGGACCACCGCCGCCCCCAGATCAGCCGGCGCCATGTCCTTCAGGCTCCCCCCATACTTCCCCACGGCGGTGCGGACCCCCGACAGGACCACAACCTCACGCTCTCCAGCCATGTGCCACTCCTTGCCTTGCTCGTTCCTTACATGTACAGCCCGCCGTTGATGCCGTAGACCTCGCCGGTGATGTACCCCGACTCCGGATCGGCCAGGAACTCCACCACCCGGGCGATCTCCCCCGGCTCGCCCAGCCGCCCCACCGGGATCTGGGCCACCACCCGGGCCAGGGCCTCCTCAGGCATGGCCGACACCATCTCCGTGGCGATAAACCCCGGGGCCACCGAGTTGACGGTGATCCCCTTGCGGGCCGTCTCCAACGCCAACGAGTTCGTCAGGCCGAACAGGCCCGACTTGGCCGCGGCATAGTTGGCCTGGCCGATGTTGCCCTTCTCGCCGATGACCGAGCTGATGTTGATGATCCGCCCGTAGCCGCGGTCCAGCATGTGCTGGAGCACGGCCCGGCTGAGGTAAAAGGCCCCCGACAGGTTGACGTGGATGACGCGGTCCCAGTCCTCGACCGACATCTTGCGGACCGTCCGGTCGATGGTGATGCCGGCGTTGTTGACCAGGATGTCGAGCTGCCCGTGCTGCTCCAGGACCTCCCCGATGACCCGCTCGCAGTCGGCGGCGACGCCGATGTTGCCCTGGTGGATGGTCGAGCCCTCGTGGGCGGCGGCGAACTGCTTGGCCGTGTCGGCGCCGTGGGAGTAGCCGACCGCCACCTTGACCCCGCGTTCGGCGAGCCGGGTGCTGATCGCCAGGCCGATCCCGCGGGCGCCTCCGGTGACGAGCGCGACCTGACCGTCCATGCTGGCCATAAGGGCCCCTCCTTCCTGCCGGGGGGTACTACCGGGTGACGAGAACGATCTCGAACGAGTACAAGCTTGCCCGGTAGATGTGGTCGGCAAGCTCCACCGGCTGACCATTTTCGTTGTAGGTGGTGCGCTCCATGGTCAGGAGGGGCTCGCCCTTGGCGGCGTGGAGCAGTTTGGCTTCGGGGGGACTGGCCCCTCTGGCCCCGATGGTCTGGGAGGCCAGGTGGAGGGTGATGCCGGCGGCCCGCATCAGCTGGTACAGCCCGGCCCGCTCCAGCCGGGTGGCGTCCAGCTCGACCAGGCCCAGGGGGAGCCAGTTGCGCATGATGGCCAAGGGCTGGCCGTCGGCATAGCGCAGTCGCTCCAGGGCCAGCACGTCCTCGCCGTCCTCCAGCCCGAGGGCGTGGGCGACGCGGTCGCTGGCCGGGACGGCCTGCAGCGACAGGACCGTGGTCCGGGGGTCCTTGCGGCTGGCCGTCAGGTCGTCGTAGAGGCTGGTCAGCTCGACCGGCCGGCGGACCTTGGGGTGGACGACCTGGGTGCCGACGGCCCGCCGGCGGACCAGGTAGCCGCGGTCGACCAGGTACTCGATGGCTCGGCGCAGGGTCGGCCGCGACACCCCCAGCTGCTCGGCCAGGGCCAGCTCGCCGTCGAGGCGGGCCCCGGCGGGCAGCTCGCCCGCCTCGATGGCGTGCTCGAGCTGCTGGGCGACCTGGTAGTACATGGGCACGGGGCTGTACCGATCGACGGTGATCGACGCCGGCGAGAACGTCATGCGTCCAGCCCCCGAGGCAGTACGTCCCCCCTCAACCGAACATTGTAAATAAGTCAGGACAAAGGGTTGACATCGCTAGCTGTTGAGTAGTAGTTACCGTATTGTAACAATCGTTGTCTAGGCCCCTTGGCGATCTCGGTCCCCGCAGCACGGTGGGAGGCACGCCAATGACCCCGCCCTACGACGTGCTCACCATGGGACGGATCGGGGTGGACGTCTACCCGCTCCAGGTCGGGGTCTCCCTCCGCGAGGTCAAGACCTTCGGCAAGTACCTCGGGGGCAGCCCGACAAACGTCGCCGTGGCCGCGGCCCGCTACGGCCGGCGCAGCGCGGTCATCACCCGCACCGGCCAGGACCCGTTCGGCGACTACCTGCACGACGCCCTGCGCGGCTTCGGGGTCGACGACCGCTACGTGACCGCCGTGCCCGGCCTGCCGACGCCGGTCACCTTCTGCGAGATCTTCCCGCCGGACAACTTCCCCCTCTACTTCTACCGCTTTCCCAAGGCTCCCGACCTCGAGATCCGCCCCGAGGAGCTGGACCTTGACGCGATCCGGGCGGCCCGGGTGTTCTGGGTGACGGTGACCGGGCTCTCCCAGGAGCCCAGCCGCAGCGCCACCCTGCACGCCCTCGAGGCCCGGGCGAAGTCGGGCATCACCATCCTCGACCTGGACTACCGGCCGATGTTCTGGCCCTCCCGGGAGGAGGCCCGGCCGCTCGTCCAACGGGCCCTGGAGCACGTCACCGTGGCCGTGGGCAACCTCGACGAGTGCGAGACCGCCGTTGGCGAGCGCGAGCCCCGGGCCGCCGCCCAGGCCCTCGCGGCCCGCGGGGTCGAGGTCGTGGTGGTCAAGCAGGGCCCCAAGGGCGTGCTGGCCCGGGACGGCGAGACCGAGGTCGAGGTGCCGCCGGTGCCGATCGAGGTGGTCAACGGCCTCGGCGCCGGCGACGCCTTCGGCGGGGCGCTGTGCCACGGGCTGCTGGCCGGCTGGGAGCTGGAGCGGCTGATGCGGTTCTGCAACGCCGCCGGGGCGCTGGTCGCCTCCCGGCTGGCCTGCGCCGACGCCATGCCCGAGGCCAGTGAGGTCGAGGCCCTGCTCGAGGAGGCGGTCAATGCTGGATGAGCGGTACCGGACCGTTGTCGAGGCCAGGACCCGCCGGCCGGAGGCGATCGCCGAGGCGGCCGCGCGCCGGTCCCGCCCGCAGTCGCTGTTCAACGAGCACGGCCGGCTGATGATGATCGCGGCCGACCACCCGGCCCGCGGGGCGCTGCGGGCCGGCGACCGGGCCCTGGCCATGGCCGACCGGGTCGAGCTGCTCGACCGTCTCTGCCTGGCCCTGTCGCGGCCCGGCGTCAACGGCGTCCTCGGCACTCCCGACATTCTCGAGGACCTCCTGCTGCTGGGGGCGCTGGAGGACAAGGTGGTGGTCGGGTCGATGAACCGCGGCGGCCTGGCCGGGACCGTGTTCGAGATCGACGACCGCTTCACCGCCTACGACGCGGCCAGCCTGGCCAGGGACGGCTTCGAGGGCGGCAAGATGCTGCTGCGGATCGACCCCGACGACCCCGCCACCGTCGCCACCGTCGAGGCCTGCGGGCGGGCGGTGAGCGAGCTGGCCTCCAGGAGGCTGCTGGCCATGGTCGAGCCGTTCATCGCCCACCGGGTCGACGGGCGGGTCCGGATCGACCTCGGCGCCGAGGCCACCATCCGGGCCATGACCGTGGCCGCCGGCATCGGCAACACCTCGGCCTACACCTGGCTCAAGGTCCCGGTGGTGGAGGAGATGGAGCGGGTCATGGCCGCCACCACCCTGCCCGCGCTGCTGCTGGGCGGCGAGGTCAGCAGCGCCCAGGACGCCGCCTTCGAGAGCTGGCGCAAGGCCCTCAAGCTCCCCACCGTCCAGGGCCTGGTCATCGGCCGGTCGCTGCTGTATCCGCCCGACGACGACGTGGCCGGGGCCGTCGACACCGCCGTCAGCCTGATGCAGGAGGGGACCGGGTGACCAACCCCAAGCTCCACCTCCGCCACGGCGCAACGGCCGACGGCCCCTGGTCGCTCCGGATCACCCCCGAGCAGGCCGGCTGGGCGTTCTGCGGCCTGCGGGTCCTCGCGCTCGGGCCCGGCGACGCCCACAGCTTCGCCAGCGGCACCGACGAGCTGCTGGTCCTCCCCCTGGAGGGCTCGTGTGTGGTCGAGTGCGAGTCGCGCCGGTTCGAGCTGGCCGGCCGCGACGGCGTGTTCGGTGCCGTGAGCGACTTCGCCTACGTCCCCCGGGACGCCGAGGTGCGGGTCTCCAGCGCCGGCGGTGGCCGCTTCATCCTGCCCTCGTCGCTGGCCACGGCCCGGCCCGACCCGGCCTACGGTCCGGCCGAGGGCGTCCCGGTCGAGCTGCGCGGGGCCGGCCAGGCCAGCCGGCAGGTCAACAACGTCTGCACCCCGGACACGTTCCCGGCCGACAAGATGATCGTGGTCGAGGTCCTGACCCCGGGCGGCAACTGGTCCTCCTACCCGCCGCACAAGCACGACGAGCAACGCCCCGACGAGGTCCAGCTGGAGGAGATCTACTACTTCGAGGTCGGCGGCGACGGCGGCCTCGGCTACCAGCGGGTCTACAGCTCGGGGCCGGACCGCCAGATCGACGTGCTCGCCGAGGTGGGCAGCGGCGACGTCGTCCTGGTCCCCTACGGCTACCACGGGCCGTCGATGGCCGCCCCCGGCTACGACCTCTACTACCTCAACGTGATGGCCGGCCCGGCCGACGAGCGGGCCTGGCGCTTCTGCGACGACCCGGCCCACGCCTGGATCCGCGGGACCTGGGAGGGCCAGGCGATCGACGACCGTCTGCCTATCACCGGACCTGGAGGCGGCCGATGACCGGCACCCGACGGCTGACCATGGCCCAGGCCCTGGTCGAGTTCCTGGCCAACCAGCACAGCGAGCGCGACGGGCAGGAACAGCGCCTGTTCGCCGGCTGCTTCGGGATCTTCGGCCACGGCAACGTCGCCGGCGTCGGCCAGGCCCTGTGCCAGTACGCCGACCGGTTCCCCTACCACATGGCCCGCAACGAGCAGAGCATGGTCCACATCGCCTCCGGCTACGCCAAGCACCGCAACCGGCTGGCCACCTTCGCCTGCACCTCCTCGATCGGGCCGGGCGCGACCAACATGGTCACCGGGGCGGCCACGGCCACCGTGAACCGCCTGCCGGTGCTGCTGCTGCCGGGCGACATCTTCGCCTCCCGGGTGGCCCCGCCCGTGCTCCAGCAGCAGGAGTCGGCGGCCGGGCCGGACGCCAGCGCCAACGACGCCTTCCGGCCGGTGTCGCGCTACTTCGACCGCATCAACCGGCCCGACCAGCTCCCCGGGTCGCTGCTGGAGGCGATGCGGGTGCTGACCGACCCGGCCGAGACCGGCGCCGTCACCCTGGCCCTGCCCCAGGACGTCCAGACCGAGGCCTTTGATTACCCGCTGGAGCTGTTCGAGCGCCGGGTCTGGCACGTGGCCCGGCCCGTGCCCGAGCCGGCCATGCTGGCCAGGGCGGCCGAGGTGCTGCGGGAGGCCCGCAAGCCCCTGCTGGTGGCCGGCGGCGGGGTCATCTACTCCGAGGCCACCGCCGCCCTGCTGGCCCTGGTCGAGGCGACCGGCATCCCGGTGGCCGAGACCTACGCCGGCAAGGGTTCGATGCCGTACGACCACCCGTCGGCCCTCGGGGCCATCGGGGTGACCGGGACCGACGGGGCCAACGCCATGGCCCGCGAGGCCGACGTGGTCGTCGGGGTCGGGACCCGCTGGGCCGACTTCGCCACCGCTTCCCACACCATCTTCACCAACCCCGAGGTCCGCTTCGTCAACCTCAACGTCGCCCCGGTGGACGCGTTCAAGCACGCCGCCGTCCCGCTGGTGGCCGACGCCAGGGAGGGCCTGGAGGCGCTGCGGGAGGCCCTGGCCGGCTGGTCGGCCGACGGCGCCTGGCAGGAGGCCGCCGCCGGTCACAACCGCGACTGGGACGCCAAGGTCGAGCGCGTCTACCGGGCCGGGCACGGCCCCCTGCCCAGCCAGGGCGAGGTCATCGGGGCCGTCAACGACGCCGCCGAGCCAAGGGACGTGGTCGTCTGCGCCGCCGGCAGCATGCCCGCCGACCTCCACAAGCTGTGGCGGACCCGCGACCCCAAGCAGTTCCACCTGGAGTACGGCAACTCCTGCATGGGCTACGAGATCCCCGGGGCCATCGGCATCCGCATGGCCGACCCCAGCCGCGAGGTGTTCGCCATGGTCGGCGACGCCGGCTACCTGATGAACCCCGGCGAGCTGGTCACGGCCGTGGCCGAGGGGATCAAGATCATCGTGGTCATCGTGCAGAACCACGGCTACGCCTCCATCGGCTCGCTGTCGGAGGCGTCCGGCAACGGCCGCTTCGGGACCCGGTTCCGCCGCCGCCAGGCCGACGGCAGCGAGGGCGACCTCCTGCCCGTCGACCTGGCCGCCAACGCGGCCAGCCTCGGGGCCAAGGTCCTGACCCCACGGACCGCCGACGAGCTCGCCGACGCCCTCAAGGAGGCGCGCGAATCCGACCAGCCGACCGTCGTCCACGTCGAGACCGACCCGCTCCACTACGTGACCATCGGCGGCGCCTGGTGGGACGTTGCCGTCGCCGAGGTCTCCACCTCCGAGGAGGTCCAGCGGGCCAGGGCCGACTACGAGGCCAGCAAACGCGACCAGCGGCACTACCTGTAGCGCCCAACCTGGCGGGAGGAGTTCTCATGCGGACCATCAACCACTGGATCAACGGCCAGGTCGTGACCACCTCGGCCGAGCGGACCGGCGCCGTCTACGACCCCGCCACCGGGCAGCAGACCGCCCAGGTCGCCTACGCCACCGGCGACGACGTCGACGCCGCCGTCAAGGCGGCCCAGGCCGCCTACCCGGCCTGGCGCGACACCTCCACCGTCAAGCGGGCCCGGGTGATGTTCCGGTTCCTGGAGCTGCTCCAGCGCAACCGGGACGAGCTGGCCCGGATCATCGCCTCCGAGCACGGCAAGGTCGTGCCCGACGCGGCCGGCGAGATCCAGCGCGGCCTGGAGGTCGTCGAGGTCGCCACCGGCATCCCGCACCTGCTCAAGGGCGACTTCTCCGAGAACGTCTCCACCGAGGTCGACTGCTACTCGATCCGCCAGCCGGTCGGGGTGGCGGCCGGGATCACGCCGTTCAACTTCCCGATCATGGTCCCGATGTGGATGCACCCGATCGCCATCGCCTGCGGCAACGCCTTCGTGCTGAAGCCGTCCGAGCGGGACCCGTCGGTCTCGCTGCGGGTGGCCGAGCTCTACAAGGAGGCCGGCCTGCCCGACGGCGTCTTCAACGTGGTCCACGGCGACAAGGTCGCGGTCGACGCCATCCTCGACCACCCCGGCATTGCGGCGGTGTCGTTCGTCGGCTCCACGCCGATCGCCCGCTACATCTACGAGCGCGGCACCTCGCACGGCAAGCGGGTCCAGGCCCTCGGAGGGGCCAAGAATCACGCGATCGTCATGCCCGACGCCGACATGGACTCGGCCGCCGACGCGCTGGTGTCGGCCGCCTACGGCTCCACCGGCCAGCGCTGCATGGCCATCTCCACCGCGGTGGCCGTCGGCAAGGCCGGCGACGCCCTGATCGACAAGGTCCTGGAACGGGCCGAGCGGCTGCGCACCGGGCCCGGCCTCGACCCCTCCTCCGACATGGGGCCGCTGGTCACCGAGGCCGCCCGCGACAAGGTGTCCGGCCTGATCGAGACCGGCGTCAACGAGGGCGCCAAGCTGGTCCTTGACGGGCGCGGCGTGCGGGTCGAGGGCCACGACGACGGCTTCTACGTCGGGCCGACCCTGTTCGACGACGTCCGCCCGCACATGGAGATCTACAAGCAGGAGATCTTCGGGCCGGTCCTGATCGTGCTCCGGGTCGCCGACATCGAGGAGGCGATCCAGATGATCAACGACAACCCCTACGGCAACGGCACGGCCATCTTCACCGCCAACGGGGCCGCGGCCCGCAAGTTCCAGAACGAGGTCCAGGTCGGCATGATCGGGGTCAACATCCCCATCCCGGTGCCGATGGCCTTCTACTCCTTCGGCGGCTGGAAGGACTCCCTGTTCGGCGACCTGCACGTCCACGGGCCGGAGGGCGTCGCCTTCTACACCCGCGGCAAGGTCGTCACCAGCCGCTGGCCCGTCCCCCGCGACTCCGCCGTGGAGCTCGGGTTCCCGACGTCACGCTGACTGGAGGTGGGATGCACCACGACAGCAGGAGCGGCTCGCGCGCGCCGCCGGCCCCGGACCCCCCATTGCAGGCAGGACCAAGCAGAAAGGTGGATCGGATGATCCAGCTTCGTAGGCACCCACTCCGCGTGGCGTTGCTGGCCGTGCTGCTGTTGGCGGCCGCCGCCTGCAGCGAGACCGGCGGCAGGCAGGAGGAGGCGCCCGCCGCCGGCGCGAACGCAGGGCAGGCGAACACGCCGGAGATGACCGTCCAGATGATCACTCATGGCGCCCCTGGCGACACCTTCTGGGACATCATCCGCAAGGGCGCCGAGGCGGCCGCGGCCAAGGACAACGTCAAGTTCCAGTACTCGTCCGACCCGGATTCCGGCAAGCAGGCCACGCTCATCCAGAGCGCGATCGACGCGAAGGTCGACGCCATCGCGGTCACCCTCCCCGACCCGCCGGCCATCGGGCCGGCGGTGCAGAAGGCCATCGACGCGGGCATCCCGGTGGTCGCCTTCAACGCCGGCATCGGCAACTACGCGGAGTCGGGCGCGCTGTCGTACTTCGGATCTGACGAGGGCCTGGCCGGGGAGACCGCGGGCAAGCGAGCCTCCGACGCGGGCTACAAGAACCTCCTGTGCGTCATTCAGTTCCAGGGGCAGGTCCAGCTGGAGGCCCGCTGCGACGGTGTGAAGAAGACCTTCACCGGCAACTGGCAGAAGATCTACGTGAACGGTTCGGACCTGCCCTCGGTGAAGTCGACCATCGGCGCCAAGCTGGCCCAGGACAAGAGCATCGACTTCGTGGTCACCCTGGGCGCGCCAATCGCCCTCAACGCGATCGAGGCGATCAAGGAAGCCGGCAGCTCGGCCAAGGTCGGGACCTTCGATTTTAACCCGCAGATCCCGCCCAAGATCACCTCCGGTGAGCTCGAGTTCGCGATCGACCAGCAGCCGTACCTGCAGGGCTACCTGGCGGTCGACTCGCTGTGGCTCTACAAGAACAACGGCAACGTTCTCGGTGGCGGGCAGCCGACCCTGACCGGACCGTTCCTGGTCGACAAGGAGAACATCGAGTTCATCGGCAAGTTCGCGGAGGCCGGCACGCGCTAGCCGCCGTGGCCGGAGGGGCCGTCGCGCGGATGGCCCCTCCGGTGGCCCCGACCCTCGGAGGTTCGAATGAGTCAGACAGTGGACGTCGGCACCCCGCCGGCCCCGGCCCGAGACGAGCGGGTCGCGCAGCGGTCGACGCTCGGCCGGCTCTTGGCTCGCCCCGAGATCGGGGCGCTGGCCGGCGCGATCGTCATCTTCCTCATCTTCTT